>DATMTG010000243.1:0-2581 GCA_035565075.1 Stenotrophobium sp. | reverse complement strand
GCACGGTCAGTTGCCGGTCGACCGCCGGCTGGTTGAAGTCGCAGACGCCCTCCGGGAATATTTTCTGCATCTGCGCCCACTGCGCGTCGGTAAAGGGAATCGCCCCATAGTTGTCGTTGCGGTTGAGCGGCTTGAGCTGGCACTTGTTGGCATCGGTGGTGATGGCATCGCCAGCCACCATGCGCGGCGACTCGAAGCGCGTCTGCACCAGCGTCTGCACGGCGCCGATACCGCAAACCGTGTTCAGCAGCGGATCGACCACCAGCCCGTTCACCGGGTCCAGCACCGGGTGCAGGATGGGGTTGAGCAGCGGGCCCAGGATCGGATCGACCAGCGCCCCCACCAGCGGCACGAACAGGCCGTCCTGGGTGCTGATGCCCGGAATCTCGGTGCAACGGTCGGTCAGGTCGCCCGGCTTGTCCTGCACGATCTTGTCGGCCAGCGGCACCTGCCGCGTGTCTTTTTCGACTTCGCCGAGCCAGCGATCCATCGCGATCAGCGCCTGCGTGGTGTAGGTCAGGTCGCCGAGAATCGGAAAGGCGCCGAACCAGATCAGCTGGTTGTCGTGATGCCCGTCCTGCACGCGGTCGAGCCGCGCGCGGATCGCCCAGGTGCGCCAGGCGTCGTGCGCCAGCCCGGGATCGGGCCCGGTCAGGCTGATGATGGCGACGTCCTTGAGATTGTTGGCCTCATTGATTGCGCCACTGCGGTAGAGATTGGCCAGTGCCGGCTCGTCGGCCGCCAAGCGGTTCGGAACCGGATTGATATCGATGTCGACACCACCGATTTTCTGGTTGAGGTCGATGAACATGGCCGGCGTGATCAGGCCCTGCCGCAAGGTCTCCAGACCATACTGCACGCCGACGTTGTCCACCGGCAGGCCGCCGAAGCCGTGGCCGAGCTTCTTCTCGTTGGCCGACCAGACCGACGGTGGGCGCGGCCCGAGCACGTTGATCATGTAGTCGGACAGGCCGCAGCGGACGCCGGCGGGGTTCTTGACCGGATCGTAGCGCTCGGCATCGCTGATGCCGTTGCAGGCCTGGGTCGGCTCTACCACACCGAAGAACGCAGAGTCGCTGACGATGGAATCCAACGGCAATGGATTGCCTTCCACCGGGCCCCAACTGGTTGGACTCCAGATCACGCCACTGCCCCATTTCGAGGGATTTTCAAAATAGGCGTTGAGCAGGTGGAAGTCCGCCACCTCCGTCGCGGCCGTCCAGGTATCCGGAAACGAGCACTGTGGCGTGATGCCCTGGTAGATACCCGGGTAGGCGTTGGCGATCTGCTGCTGCACGATCGAGCCGCCGGAGCAGCCGACGCCGATGGTGTAGCGCAGCTCGCCGTAGCTCTCGACCAGGTGCTCCTTTTCCATCACCAGCGCCTCGGCCTGGGTGGCGATGTTGCAGTTGTGCCCGTTGTGCGCCAGCGAGGTGGTCATCACCGCGAAGCCCATGCCCAGCGCCACGGTCGGACTGGCGCCGGCGATATCGTCCACGCCCTCCAGCGGAATGCCCAGGTCGAACAGCGCGGTGGACAGGCCGTCGCCGTAATCCTGGAACACGCTGAGGGTCTCGGCCTCGCCGTAGCTGACATTGCAGGACTTGCCGTGCGTCACCACCAGCTTGTGGTTCCACTGCGGCTGCGGCGCCCAGGCCGACCACGGCTTGGCCGGATCGTAGAGCACCGCGATCTTGTACTGGTCGCGATCCTGGTAACCGGTCTCGACGCGCACGATGAACGGCACCGTCACGCTCGTCTGCGTCGTCGTCGTCGCCACGTCCGACGGCGGATGCGCCGGATCGTAGGGCTTGATCTGGCTTTCGGTGGGATTCAGCGGCGGCAGCGTCGATTTGTAGAAATAGCTATAGGTCGGCGGCTGGTTGCACTGCGCATCGAGCGCGCCGGCCTGGCATTTCCACGGTTGAATCTGCGGCCCCGAAAACACCGGCCCGCCCTGCGGATGATTGATGATGGCGTAGCTGGATTCTGCGCCGCCGGGAATGCGGGCAGTCAGCACATTGCGCCCCACGGCCATGCCTGTGAGCAGGCCCATGTAACGGCCGTTGTCGCGCAGGGCGAATTCCGGGGTGACATCCTTGCCGTTGAGCGTCATCCTCACCGTCGAGGCCGCGACATTGGCCGGCAGCACCACTTCCACCAGCGCGTCGCCGCCGCTGATCAGGTCGGCGCGATTCGACAGCACATGAATCGCATCGCCCGAGATCGGTCCGCTGGTTCCGGCACTGCCGCCGGCGCCATTGGCAACGGTCGGCGCGCTGCTGCTGCCGCAACCGGCCAGCAGGCCGGCGCCCAGCAGCGCGGCAAGCAGACGGAATTTGCCGCGAGGTGTGATGTTGTATCCGCTCATACTGTTTCTCTCCCTGTCGCTCGTGCATGGGCCGGATTGCATCCCCGCATCTGGCCTCGATGGTGTTGCGGGGGGAAACATCCCGTGCGCCCGCACGCCCCGAAGACCGGATCGTATACAGCGGCTGGCGATTGCCCGAGGGCTTGGGCGGACACAGAAGCGGCTTCAGCGGCCAAGCTCGCCGGCGCGGGCCCGTGTGCGAGCGGGAAC
>DATMTG010000242.1:0-2026 GCA_035565075.1 Stenotrophobium sp. | reverse complement strand
GTTGATCGCGTGCTGATCGCCACCGACCAGCCAGCCGATGCCACAGCCGCCTTGCGTGGCATTGTCATAGCTGCGGATCAAGGAGACCAGATCCGCACCATATTGGACGCGCAGTGATGCGACGCCTTGCAGCGACGCCGCAATGGCTACGGGATTCTGGTTTGGATCAAGTCCGGTCAATTCATCCAGCGCGATGTCGTTGGACGTATTGTCGGGATAGTTGACCTCAACCGTATGGACAAGCCGAATCTGCTGGCTGACGCCGCTCGCCGTGTAAGCCTGGTTCGTGATGTCGACCAGGTTCTGGATCCGGATGAGTGCTGCGTGCTGGCTGCCCAGCTCACTCACGAAACCCGACGTATAGGCCACCATGACATCGATGGTGACGGGGCCACTGGAGGCGGCCGCTTGCACGGGCACGCTGGACGAGGCCGACAGCGCGCCCGCACGATTAGCTGGGGCCGCCGGGGGCGGCACAAAAAAATCCGGCTTGCTGCGCAGACGCAGTTGCTGTGTCGAACGCGACATCGCCGCGGAGGTTTCGATCACTCGGGTCTCGCCGGCGCGCGTGACGATCCGCAGCGGATAACCCGAAGCCTGCGGCACAAGTCCGAATACGACGCCCTTGCCGAAAGTCAGCACCACCGATTGATCGCCGTGCACGGTCGAAACCGTGCCGATCCAGGTCCAGGTGCCGTTGTCGTGCAGAATGTGGCGCTGGTACTTCGCATAGATCCGTCCGCCCGACGGGTTCGGCAGCCACATGCCGCCCTTGAAGACCGCATCGAATGCCTGATCTTCGCTGATCTTGATGGGCCAGGACTTCTGCGCGCCCTGCGCAAGGATCTTCGGCGTACCGGCACCCAGCGTAAACAGCGTGGGCTGGCTGGCCGCCATGGCCGGCGCAGCGCCCAGGATCAACAACATGCCAAACATCTGGCCCAGGTTACGCAGGAAATGACGTGGCATGGCACTTCGCAACGGCGGCAGAAGGCGTCTTTATACCAGCGTCACGCCCGGCCCGGGCTGCTGCCTGGTGCACAGTTCAGGCGGAGGTGCGGGTCTGCCGCCAGAAGCGCGGGCGCTGTCACATCCGCTGCGTGCCCTGCCGCACCTGCGGGTGACCTGTTGCCGGGCATCTGCCGAACCGACAAGCATCACGGGCCGATCCGTTACAATTCCGGCGTTTTCCAGCACGGACCCGGCATGTCGAACGACGCACCGTTGTGGACCCCAAGCCCCGAACGCAGGGACGCCACCAACCTGCATCGGTTCGTCCGTTTCGTGCGCGAGACCACCGGCAATGCGGACATCGGCAGCTACCTTCCGCTGTACGACTTCTCCATTCGGCACCCGGAGAAGTTCTGGCCGCTGGTGTGGGAGTTCTGCGGCATTCGCGCCACCGGCGATTTCGAACCGGCGCTGGCCGATGGCGACCAGATGCCCGGCGCGCGCTGGTTTCCGAACGTGCAGCTCAACTTCGCGCAGAACCTGTTGCGCTTCAAGGACGACAAGCCCGCGCTGATCTTCCGCAACGAGTGGGGCCACAAGCGCGAGATCACCTACGCGCAGTTGCACGCGATCGTCGGGCGCATCGCGCACGCGTTGAAGCAATCGGGCATCGGCAAGGGCGACCGGGTGGCGGGATTCCTGCCCAACCTGCCGGAAACCATCATCGCCATGCTGGCAACGGCGTCGCTGGGCGCGGTCTGGTCATCCGCCTCGCCGGATTTCGGCGTCAACGGCATCGTCGACCGTTTCGGCCAGATCGAGCCCAGGGTTTTGTTCTGCGCCGACGCTTACGCCTATGCCGGCAAGCGCCACGATTGCCTGGCCAAGGTGCGCGACGTGCTGGCGGCAATCCCCGCCATCGAAAAGTGCGTGGTGATTCCCTATTCCGGCGACGCGCTGCAACTCGACGGCCTGCGCGGCGCTATTTCATGGGACGACTTCGCCGGTCAGGAGGATCACGCGCTGGAATTCGTGCCCACGCCGTTCGACCACCCCCTCTACATCATGTATTCCT
>DATMTG010000241.1:0-14225 GCA_035565075.1 Stenotrophobium sp. | reverse complement strand
CGCATCGGCGACTTGTCCGAACGCCTGCAGCACGACTTGCTGGTAGTTCGCGGCGGCGGCGTGCATGGCGTCGACGGCGCCGCGACGCTGCGCGCGCAAGGTGCCGCCATCGAACACCGGGGCGGTCAGGCCCGCGACCAGTCCCCAGGCCGTGCTGGAGGCGTCGAACAGATGCGCCAGCGTGGTGGCTTGCTGGCTGGCCGAGGCGGTGAGGCGGATTTGCGGATAGAGATTGGATGTCGCCACGCCGACTGCGGCGGTTGCTGCGTGCAGTTGCGCTTCGGCGGCGAGGATGTCGGGCCGCCGGTGTGCCAGTTCGGAGGGCAGACTCAACGGCAGCGTCTGCGGCAGCTTGAAATCCGACAAGGCGAATGCCGGCGCCGTCCAGTTGGCCGGCGCCTGGCCGACCAGCACCGCCAGCGCGTGCTGCGCAACGCTGAGCTGCTGGCGCAGCGGTGGCAGCAGGGTCTGGTCGCTGGCAAGCTGGCTCTGTGCGCTGAGCACGTCCACGCGGGTGACCGCACCGGCGGCAAACGCCGACTGAACCAGCGACACGTTTTTTTCATCTTCGGCCAGCAGCGCCTGCACGGCATCGATCTGCGCCTGTGCCGAGGCGCTGGCCAGCGATTGCTGCGCGACGTTACCGGTCAGACTCAGGCAGGCCGCCTGCACTTCAAAGGCCGCGTGGTCCGCCCGTGCCTGTTGCTGCTCGACGGCGCGCGCGGTGCCGCCGGTGTAATCGAGCAGGTAGCTCACGCTGGGCCCGATCGCAAAATACGTGAACGGCGGCGTCACCGCAGGCCCGGCGAATTCGGCCCCATATTTCTGCCGTCCGGCACCGCCGTCGAGGCCGACTTGCGGATAGCGCGCGCCGCCGCTGGCCGTCACCACTTCCCGGGCCTGCGCCAGTGTCGCTTCGGCGGCGGCCAGCGTGTGGTTGCCGGTCAGCGCCTGTTGCATGGTGGCGTTGAGCGCGGGCGACTGGAACAGGGTCCACCAGTCCTGCGCGGGATCGCTGCCGGCTGCGAGTGTCTGGCCGTTGTCGCCGTCGAGATGCGTCAGGGGTTCATGTGTATAGGCCGTGACCTCGGGTGTCGCCGGGCGCACGAATTGCGGTCCGACGCTGCACGCTGCCAGCAACAGCAGGCTGGTGGGCAGCAGTGCATGCGACACATGGTGTGTGCGGCCCGGTTGGTGGTTTTGCGTATTCATGTTCATTCAACGGCAATCTGGGGTGAGCCTTTCGAGGGCAGGGCTTTGCGCACGAAAAACAGTAGCGGCACCGAGAGGACGGTCAGGATCAGCATCAGATGAAAATCATCGATGTAGGCGATCATCGCGGCCTGACTGGTGACCTCGGCGTTGAGCGCGGCGGTGCCGGCGTGCGTCGCCAGTTGCGTGGCGAGTTGCGGACTGTGCGCGGCAAGGTTGTAGGGGGTGATGTGCGCGGCGAGACTGGAATGAACCGTCTGCGTGTTGCTGATCAGCAGCGCCTGCACCATGGAGATGCCGATGCTGCTGCCGATGTTGCGCATCAGGTTGAACATGGCCGCGCCTTCGTCGCGCAGCGCCGGATTGAGGGTTGCGAAAGCCATGGTCGCCATCGGCACGTAGGCGATGCCGGTGCCGAAGCCCTGGACAACGCCGGAAAAGATCACCGGCCAGCCGTCCATCTGCAGCGAAAATTGCGTCATCTGCCACAGCGACACGGCCATCAGGACGAATCCGAAGGCAATGATGCGGCGCGAGTCGATGCGTCCGATCAGGCGACCGACGACCTGCATGGCGATCAGCGTGCCGACTCCGCGCGGCGCAGTGAGGTAGCCCGATTGCAATGCGGTATAGCCCATCAGGTTCTGCAGCATGGTTGGCAGCAGGGCCAGCGTTGCGAACAACACGATGCCGACCATGAAGATCAGGACGTTGCCGGTGAGAAAATTGCGATCCTTGAACAGCTCGGGCCGGATGAAGGGGTGCTCGCTGGTCGCGGTATGCACCACGAACAGGTAGAACGCGACCGAGGCGACGATCATTTCGGTCCAGATTTCCCTGGAATTGAACCAGTCCTTGAGCGGACCGCGATCGAGCATGATCTGCAATGCGCCGATCGCCAGGCTGAGCAGGGCAAAGCCGAAAATATCGAAGCGCCTGCGTGTGATCCTGGTTTCCGGCAGGTAGGCAAGGATGCCGAGCACCGCGAGGATGCCGAACGGCACGTTGATGTAGAACACCCAGCGCCAGCTGTAGTTGTCGGTGAGCCAGCCGCCGATCATCGGTCCCAGCGTCGGCCCCAGAACCACGCCGAATCCCCACACCGACATGGCGCGGCCGTGGTGCTCGGGCGGATTGATGTCGAACAACACCGCCTGAGACATCGGCACCAGCGCCGCGCCGCACAGGCCCTGCATCAGCCGGAACAGCACGATTTCGGTCAATGATTGCGCCATGCCGCACAATGCGGACGCGATGGTGAAGCCGATGATCGAGACCAGGAACAAGCGCTTGCGGCCGAACTGCCCGGAAAGCCAGCCGGTCAGCGGTGTCATGATCGCCGCCGCGACGATGTACGAGGTCAGCACCCAGGTCATCTGGTCCTCGGTCGCCGACAGCGAACCCTGCATGTGCGGTAGCGCGACGTTGGCGATGGTGTTGTCCAGCGCCTGCAGGATCGACGCCAGCATCACCGTGAGGGTGATCAGGCCGTGATTCGGCACGCGAGCGCCGGACGCTGACGCGGAAGCGCTCATTGCTTGCTTGCGTTATCGCTGTGCTGGTCGTCGGTGTCTGCGCCAAACAGGTGGCGACGATGGCCGGTATCGACCTCAACGCCGGCGCTGAGGCCCGTGTGCAACGGCAGGGTGGGGTCAGGGTTGTCCAGTTCCAGCCTGACCGGCAGGCGCTGCACCACCTTGACCCAGTTGCCGGTCGCATTTTCCGGCGGCAGCGCCGAGAACTGTGAACCGGTACCCGGAGCAAGGCTGCTGACATGTGCCTTGAAGGTCTTGTCGGGGTACGCGTCGATCTCGACCGTGGCCGGCTGTCCCGGACGCATGTGGGCCAGTTGATCTTCCTTGAAGTTGGCTTCCACCCACACATCGTGCGTCGAGATCAGCGCAAATACCGGGCTGGCCGCGTTGATGTGATCCCCGACCTGGAGCTGCTCGACCTTGGTGACGATGCCGTCGCTGGGCGCGGTGATGGTGGTGTAGCTCAGGTTGAGCCTGGCGCGGTCCAGCTCGGCCTGCGCCAATTTGACCGCTGGATGCTCGGCCGGGTCTATGGTTGGATCGCCGCCGAGCATCGCGACCACGCTGGCGACCTGCTGCTGCGCTGCGGTGACGTGCTGGCGCGCGGCATCCAGCGCGTGCAAGGACTGGTCGTATTGCGCCTGAGAGCTGATGCCGGAGGACAGCAGATGCTTCTGTCTGGTGTTTTCCTTCTGCTGATAGGCCAGGGTTTCCTGCGCGGAGTGCAGGTCCGCCAGGTATTGGCCGTACGTGGACTTTCCCGCCTCGATCTGCATCCGCGTGGTGCCGAGCTTGGCTTCGGCCTGGACGATGGCAATCAGGTAGGGACGTTGATCGAGTTTGAACAGCACGTCGCCGCGCTGCACGCGCTGGTTGTCGCGCACGTCGATTTCTGTGACCTGCCCGGCGATGTTGCTGCTGATCGAGGTCTGCGCGGCTTGCAGGTAGGCATCGTCCGTCGACATGTAGCGGCCGCCGGTGATCCAGAAATAGAACACGCCCAGCAGCACGGCCAGCACGCCGCCGACCATCAGGACCAGACGCAGCTGCTGCTTGCGCGAGCGACCATGGCCGATCACCGAGCCGGGGATTTCTTCTGTCTCAATCATTTCGAGGCCTTCTTTTTTATGGCTTTTGATGAACCTGCAGGGCTGCGACGGGCCGGGGGCTTCACCGGGTCGATGGATTCGCTTTCGCAGGGCACCAGGGTCTTGAGCGTGTTGTGAATGCGTCCCATCAGGTCCAGCAGTTGTGTTCGCTCGGTCTCGGAGAGATCGGCCAGCGCCTGGGCGCGCGCCTGATCGGCGATCTTCCAGATGCGGCGCAGTACCGGTGTTGCCGGCGGACACAGATACAGCTGGCGGGCGCGGCGGTCGCGGGGGTCGGGCCTGCGTTCGACCCAGCCGTCGCGCTCCATGCGGTCGAGAATGCGCACCAGCGTCATCGGATCGGTGCCGGTCAGTGCCGCCAGGCGCACCTGGCTGATGCCGCTGTTGCGTTGCAGGTGGATCAGCACCTTGCACTGCGCCAGGGTCAGGTCCAGCCCGGTGGACTGACGCTCGAAGTTCTTCGAGGACAGGAGTGAGACATCCCTGAGCAGAAAGCCGAAGCTGCGCAAGCGGTCCATGATATCCGTGTTTAAGTGGTAACTATTAATATAATATCAAGTGATATTAATAACGGCAACAGGCCGGCGCAGTTGGCACTCAAGACCGCGCTGCTGGGCGCGAGTCCTTTGTCGGGGAAATCCTGATGGGGGTGGATCTTTAGCTGGCCGCCGCAAGGATGAAATTGCGCAGGTCTGTCGCGACTGGAATTCCAGTCGTCAATTCGGCGAGGTCAAGGGCCATGACGGCGAGCGGTTGGTGCGCCGACGCCGCCGTGGGCCGTCTGAACGGGGGTGTTAATCAGCCACGGACAACAGTTTGCGTGACTCGGCTTCGTCGCGTTTCGATTTGAGCTTGAGTCCCGCGACCAGTGCCTTTTCCAGTTTGCCGCCGATCAGCGGTACCGGGCAGCTGACCTCCCAGTGCAGAGTGTTGCTGCAAGCCTTGCCTTCATCCCTGAGTTGCAAGGTGCAGCGCACCACCATCGGCGCGCCCGCGGACTCGACGCGGACTTCGCCAGTCCGGCTTTGCAGATCCCATTTTGTTTTTTGCAGTACGACCGCTCGCGTCGGCACCAGGCGTTTTGCAAAATCCGGCACTTCCATGTCGGGCTTGTCGGAATAGCGGATCTGCAGGCGGGCCTGCTTCTTATCCACTTGGTGTTCGAGGATTTCGATATCTTGACGTCCGAGTGCGGTGTACTTTCTACGCAGGAAGTCAGGGTCGGTGAAATGCTTGAGCACGTCATCGGCGGACTGATCGAAGTGATGTGTTTCGGTGAAGGTCTGCATGAGACTGGTTTCCGTTTTATGTCAGGCGCGTGCGGCGTTGTTGCTGATCAACTCTGCCCATCGCGGCAGCAGCGCTTCCGGGAAATCGTGGCCCATGCCCGGGATCAGTTCCAGCCGTGCTCCGGCGATCAGTTTCGCACAGCGCTTGCCGCCTGCCGGACGCACCAGCGGGTCGGACAGGCCATGGATGATCTGCGTCGGCGCCTTGATGGACGGCAGCAGCGTTTCAAAACTGCCGGTGGCAAGTATCGCGTGCGTCTGCCGCAGCAGGCCGCCCGGCCGAAAGGCGCGGTCATAGGCGCGTGTGGCCATCGCCAGACGCACGCTGTCCGGGGTCGGATAGCCCGGGCTGCCGATCATCTTGAAGGTGCGTGCGCTGCGGCGGATGACGGCCGTACGTGAGCGGTCGCGGATGCCGATGCCGGACATGCGCAGCAGCACCGGCAGCTTCGGCCCCGGCAGATGCGGGGAATTGGTGGTCGACATGATCGACGTGAGGCTGGCGACGCGTTGTGGATGGCGTGCGGCGATGAGCTGCACGATCATGCCGCCCATCGAGGCGCCGACCAGATGGGCGCGATTGATTTTCAGTGCATCCATCAAGGTAACGCTGTCGTCGGCCATGTCGTGCAGGGTGTAGTTGGCGTGAATCTTCAGGCCGAGACGCGCGCGCAGGAAATCCCGTTGCAGATGAACGCGGATCCCCTTGTTGGCGTCGCCCGACAGGCCGATGTCGCGGTTGTCGAAGCGGATCACGCGGAAGCCACGCGCCGCCAGGTCGGCACAAAACGCATCCGGCCAGTGAATCAGCTGGCCACCGAGGCCCATGACCAGCAGCAGAGGCTCGCCCGTTATTACGGTGCCGGCTTCTTCAAGCGCAAGGGTGATGCCATTGACCTCGACGCTGCCGGCGCGCCAGACCAGTGGTGATGTGTCGCTAACCATGCCTGATGAATCCGGCGATCTCGGCGACGGCTTCGTTGGAGGCCTTCATCATGCCGGCGTGCAGCTGGAACACATGCCAGAGTCCATCGTAACGATGCAGGCGGACGTCGACGCCGGCGGCACGGGCTTTCTGTTCGAGACGCTCGGAGTCGCTCAGCAGGATTTCGTCGCTGCCGACCTGGATCAGGATGCGCGGCAGGTTCTTCAGATCGGCAAACAGCGGCGAGCAGCCCGGATGCGATGGCGCAAATGTGCCGCAGTAATCGACGATGCTGGCGGAGGCCCAGGTGTGATGCAGCATCGGATCGAGAGCGGCATTGGCGATGTAGCTCGCGCCGGAGTGAGTCAGGTCGGTCCACGGTGACAGCAGCGCCAGTGCTGCGGGCGCGGGCAGCCCGGAGTCGCGGATCGCCAGCGCCGTGGCCAGTGCCAGTCCGCCGCCAGCGGAATCTCCGGCGAGGGTGATGCGCGCTGCGGCGATGCCTTGATCGAGCAGCCAGCGATACGCGGTCAGCGTGTCCTCGAGTGCGGCCGGATGCGGGTGCTCCGGGGCCAGGCGATAGTCGAGCACGTAGACGCTGGCGTGTGCCGCTTTTGCCAGATGCGTGCTGATCGAGCGGTGCGTCTTCGGCGAGCCCAGCACATAGGCGCCGCCATGCAGGTAGAGCACCACGGCTTCGCCAGTGGCGTTACTGTTGGACACGCGCTCGGCCGGTACGCCGCCCATGTCCAGGGCTTCGATCTGCGTGCCTTGCGGTTTGATCACCAGTGAGGTGAAGCCCTTGATCCAGGCGCGGCGGAAGCCCAGCGACACCGGCAGGGCAAACACCGGCTTGAGGCAGCCGCGGACGACACCGCGAAGGAGGATTTGCATCATTTTGGAGAGTCCGAGGAAAGCCATGGACGAGGCCGGTAGCGTCGAACTCTGCCCGCTCGTGCGACGTTGCGCAATGGCCGCTGGGCATATTTTGCGGGTGTCGGCGCATGCAGTTCACCTGTGCCGGGTGTAGAATTTCGGCCTTCCAGCAGACCCGCCACGGGCGGGTCTTTTTTCGTTTGTGCTCAAGGTGCGGTCATGTCCACGGTTACACGCGCGCTGTTCGATGAAGTCATGGTGCCCAACTACCAGCCGGCCGATGTGGTGCCGGTGCGTGGTGCCGGGGCACGCTTCTGGGATCAGGATGGGCGCGAATACGTGGACTTTGCCGGCGGCATCGCCGTCAACGTTCTGGGGCACGCGCATCCGAAACTGGTTGCGGCGCTGACCGGGCAGGCGCAGAAGCTCTGGCACCTGTCGAACGTGATGACCAACGAGCCGGCCCTGCGGCTGGCACGGCGGCTGACCGAATTGACTTTCGCCGAGCGCGTTTTTTTCTGCAACAGCGGCGGCGAGGCCAACGAGGCTGCTTTCAAGCTGGCACGGCGGCGCGGCAATCTGCTGCATCCGGAAAAGCACGAGATCATCAGTTTCAACAACGCTTTTCACGGCCGCACCCTGTTCACGGTGACGGTCGGCGGCACGCCGAAATATGCCCAGGGCTTCGAGCCGCTGCCGGGCGCCGTCACGCATCTGCCGTTCAACGATATCGCAGCGCTGGAACAAGCCGTCAGCGCCAGGACCTGCGCAGTGGTCGTGGAGCCGGTGCAGGGCGAGGGCGGCGTGATGCCGGCGACGCCGGAGTTCCTGCGCGCCGCGCGCGAGCTGTGCACGCGTCACGATGCCTTGCTGATTTTCGATGAAGTGCAGACCGGTAACGGACGCAGCGGCGATCTCTATGCCTACATGGGCTATGGCGTGGTGCCGGATGTGCTGACCACGGCGAAGGGTCTGGGCGGAGGCTTCCCGATCGGAGCGATGCTGACCACTGCAAGGATTGCCGAGGTGCTGGCGTTCGGCACGCACGGTTCCACCTACGGCGGCAACCCGCTGGGCTGCGCCGTCGCCGGCGCCGTGCTCGACGAAATCACGCAGCCGCAGATCAGCGCCAACGTCAAGCAGCGCAGCGCGCAGATGCGCGAGGGACTCGATGCCATCGGAAAACGCCATGGCGTATTCACGGCTTCGCGCGGACGGGGGCTGCTGGTGGGTGCGCCGATGGCGCCCGCTTTCCATGGGCGCGCCAAGGATGTGGCCAGGGCCGGGCTGCGCCACGGCGTCTGGTGCCTGGTCGCCGGACCGGATGTCCTGCGTCTGGCGCCCGCGCTCAATATTACCGAGCAGGATGTGGCGGAAGGCTTGCGGCGGCTGGATGCCGCCTGCGCTCAAATAATTGGGGACAGTCCCTAGTTAAACTATACAGGGGCCGCTGTTTGGCGAAATGTGCCGCTTAATTGGGGACTGTCCCCAATTATTTTCAGTGGCTGCCGATGGTGAATAGCACCTGCTGTCCGCGATAGTCGAAGACGATACCGTTGGCGACGATGCTGATGATGCGGGGTCCTTCGGTCAGCGTGTCGCCCGCGTGGTAGTTGCGGCCGTTGATCATCACGAAGCTTTTTCCCGGGCGCGGATCGTAGGAGTGCACGTCGACGGTGAGTGTCGGGAATGCCGAGCGGTACTCCGGCGGCATGTCCTTGAGCAGCGGCGCTGCGGGCGCGGGGGCCAGGGATACTTTCTGCACCACGTCGGGTGCCGGTTTTGTTGTCGCTGTTCCGGGTGCGGTCGCCGATCCAGCGTTCATCGCGTTACTGGCATCGCTGTCATCAGCATCGGAAGCGGTATCGGTGCCAGCGGCGGTGGTTGGAGTGCTTGTCGGGCGTGCCGGAGCGGGCGGCGTCTGGACGACGGCGGGAGCGACCTTCGTTGTCGCGGCGGCAGTCGTGCCGACATCGGCTTGGGCGTCCGTAGTCTCCTCGTCCGGCGCTTGAGCGGCATGGCGCGATACCTGCGCCGGCAACGGACGCGGGGCATTCTGCTGGTCATTGACCGTGCTCTCGCCGGCCAGTTCGTCGAGGCTGTTGACGCCGCCATCACTCCCCACGGTGTCGTCGGGTGCCAGCGGGCTGTCGGCACCGGCAAAGCCGTCATCCGGCGGCACTGCGGGTGTTGCCGGGGCGACAACGGGCGCTACCGGCGCAGCAGTGATGGCCGGCAGCGGTGGCTTGCGCGCAGCGACCCGCAGGTGATGCAGCACCGCCAGCGCCACCAGGCTGCCGACGATCAGGCCGATCAGGATCGCCAGCCGCAGGTTGCGGTAGCGATGGACCTCGCTGCCATAGCCATGCATGGCCGCGCGCGTCATCGCGTGCAGGTCGGGCGCCTTGCCAAGATTGCGTTCGCGCTCGGCCTTGCGCAGGGCATCGAGGATGAAACTCATGGAGCGCCGCTGGTGAGTGTGGGGGTGCCGGGCTGATTGTCGCCCAACGTGATCATGGTGCGTACGCCGACAATGCCGGTTTTCTTGATGCCGTGGAGTTCCTGAAATGCCATGACGTCACTGCGCAGGCTCGCGGTGAAGTAGGGGGAGTCCGAATCCGGCTGCGGCTTGCCGGCGAAATGGGCCAGGCGTTTCCGCAGCCACAGCACATCGTCGCCGTGCGAGCGGCTGCTGAGGCTGGGACTCTTGATCTCGCGTTTCCACAGGATCAGGAATTCACCGCTCCACAGCGGTGTCAGTTTCGCCAGCGGATAAGTCTGCGGGCCATTGACGGTATCCAGTGTCGCCGAGTCTTCGGTCAGTCCTCTGAGCAGGACGTGACGCGGCGTGCCGTCGACCGAGCGCAGGGTCAGGATGGCGGGCCGGTTGAGCTGGCGTAGCTCCACCCAGTCGCCGGTGCTTTTGAGGCATTCGAGATTGCGCTTGGCCAACGCGTCGCAGATGTTCTCGTTGGAAGGTGCGTGGAAATTCGGCTGCCACAGCGCGATCAAGCGCGCCATCACGACCGGCAGCGGCTGCGGTACCTGCAGGATCTGGTAGGGCGTTTTCTTGATGACGGTCGCCGGCAGCGGTTGCTCGGCCTTCGGCGTGGGCTTGGCCGCAGCGGGTGCGCCGCGGTCAGTCACCACCTGGTAGAGCAGCATTCCGGTCAGGATCAGGGCCAGCGGCGCCAGCACGTATTCGGCGCGCACCAGATAGCGCAGCAGCGGATGTTCATGCGATGTCGGGGCGGTCTGCTGATCCATGGATTCCTGGGCGGCCCTCCTGGCCATTTCTGCGGTGATCTGATGTGCCCCGACGCCATAGGCGCCCAGCAGGGCACGGTCACAGATGATGTTGATGAGGCGTGGGATGCCGCGTGCGTGACGATGAACCTCATGCAATGCCGCTGGCAGGAATATTTCCTGCTGGCTGCCGGCAACGCGCAGGCGGTGGACGATGTATTCGCGGGTTTCGGCTTCGCTCAGCGGCGTCAGGTGGTAGCGCGCGGTGATGCGCTGCGCCAGCTGGCGCAGATCCGGGCGCGCCAGCAGGTCGATCAGTTCCGGCTGGCCGATGAGCATGATGCGCAGCAGCTTTTCCTTGTGCGTTTCGAGATTGGTCAGCAGCCGCACCTGCTCCAGCACCTGCGGTTGCAGGTTCTGCGCCTCGTCGATGATCAGCACGGTACGCCGGCCGGTGGCGTGTGCCGTCAGCAGGTGCGCGTTGAGCGCGTCGACCAGGGTCTTGAGCGTGACGTTGCGCTTGGCGTAGCTGACGCCGAGCTCGTCGCAGAGGGTCTGCACGAACTCCTTTTCGCCCTGGCGCGGGTTGTGCACCATCGCCACATCCACGTCCGGCAATTTCTGCTCGAGCAGTGCGCGGATGATGGTGGTCTTGCCGGTGCCGACTTCACCGGTCAGCTGCACGAAGCCGCCGTACTGGCCAGTGCCGAACAGCAGATGGCCCAGCGCCTCCTGGTGGCGCTGCGACATGTAGAGATAGGCCGGGTCCGGCGTGATCGAAAACGGCATCTCGCGGAGCTGGAAATATTGTGTGTACACGGGGGTCCGTCGTCGGCGTCAGCGCCGGAGTATAGCGGCGACCTGCGCGAACGGCATGCGCAAATGCAGGGGCGTGCTCAAGGTGCGGGAAACCAATCGGGTGAGCGGCCCATCAGATGGTAGGCGACCAGCCCCACCCATTCCTTCAGGCCCAGTTCAAGTTTCAGCAACCGCCACTCCGGAAAGAATCCTTGCTCGGGCGTGGTCAGCGCGCTCATGTAGTCCACCGGGTAGGCGATCACCGGCCAGCCGGCCGCGCGAAAACAGCCGACGGCGCGCGGCATGTGCCAGGCCGAGGTCACCAGCAGCCAGCGCTCTCCGGCGCGGGGCTTGACCAGTGCCTTGCTGAACACGGCATTTTCCCAGGTGTTGCGCGAACGGGATTCGAGGATGAGCCGCCGCGGGTCCAGCCCCAGAGACTGCACGAAGCCGGGAACGTAATCGGCTTCCGAGTAGCCGGTGCCGGTCAGCTTGGGCGAGCCGCTGCTGAACACCAGTTTCGCCTGCGGGTAGCGGCGTGCGAGGGCGACCAGGGCGGTCAGGCGGTCGCCGGTCGAGGCCAGTTCGGCCACACCGCGGTCGCGCGATACGGCGATGTCGAGCGCGCCGCCAAGCACGATGATGCCGTCCACCGGTTGCTTCAGCGTGGGCTGCGGAAAACGGTTTTCCAGCGGTCGCAGCACCCAGTCCGGCAGCGGCGTCACGTAGACCGCCAGTTGTACGGCGACGACCCATATCAGTAATCCGCGCGCCAGCCGTGGTCGCTGGCGCAAGAGCAGGCAGGCCAGCGCAGTCAGCAGCAGGAGCAGCATGGCCGGTGTCAGCAGCGCCCAGAAGATTTTCGAGAGCATGAACAGCATGCCATCAGCCCGTCAGGTGATGTGGCGTACGCGGCATCATGTCGGGTACTGCCTGCCGCTGATGACTGCGGGCAGCAGGCGCATGAGCGGGCTGCCGGACGGTATGTAAGGTGCCAGCTTTGCGTAGGGCACCAGGATCTGTGGCTGGCCGGCAGCATAAGGCGCGATCTCATAGGCCTGGTAGCCGAACAGCAGACCGTCCCGGCGGATACCGATGTTCCGGGTCGGTGCGATGTGATTTTCGAAGAATCCGGCATCCCTGAGCGGCTCTTCCGGTCCGAGGTTGTAGAGCTGCCTGGCTGCCTGTTCGACCAGCGCTTGCAGTTGCGCATCCGGGATATTCAGCAGGTCGTTGCGCGCGAGAATCTTGTCCGTGACCAGATCGATGTTGAGAAAGCCGAGATCCGGCATGCCGTGCGCGCCGCCGGTGTCGGTGTACAGCGAGTGCGTGATGGACAGCAGGCCGGATTGATTGAACGCGACCTGTGTGCCGCCCTCCAGCGTGCAGCGCAGCGGGATGTCGGGTGGCGATCCGCGAGCGTTGTTTTCGCAGAACCGGATGAAATCGCGCGCGCAGGTCTCCGGCGAATCGGCGGTTGCAGGTTTTTCCCCCTCGGGGCAGCGGGCGCCGAGCCAGTGGCGGATCTGCGCATCCAGCGCCGGGATGCCGGTCTGGGTGTAAAGCCAGTGCACATGGATGCCATTATCCGCGGCGTGCTGATCCGCATCGCCGCGCAGATCGACGGTGATGGTGTGCAGTTTCACCGTGCCAGAGGCCGCGGTCGCTGCCGTGTGCGGAACGGGCGGCGGCGGGTAATGCCGATAAAACCAGACTGTCGCAGCACCCAGCCCCAGCAACAAGACCAGTGCCGCAAGGAATTTCAGCAGGGACATGGCTGAATGCCGGCGGAAGTGGACGGTTGCCGCGAGCGGACTGTCTTTGGGGAAGCTGCGAGCCTGCGTGTTTTCATGGTGGCCGGGCCGGCAGGTCATGCGTGCCGGTCGCCATGATTTTAACAAGCCTGCGGCAACACGGGGTCCTTCGATTTACCATTGTGAATGCTCGCGCCGCGGGGCTAGGCTGGCTCATGACGGATTCATATCAAACGGGATTGCACATGTCGCGTATACACCTGTTACCGGCGCTTCTGCTGACCGGGCTGCTGACCGCCTGCGGCAGCAGCGTTCCGCCCGCGACCATGCCTGCCAGCGCCGGAAATCATGTCTGGAAGGGGCAGGGCACCGATATCTTCCGCGACGCACAGTACGATCAGGGCGAATGGATTTACACCAACGGCATCTGGCAGGCGCGCGGCGCCAATGCCGACGGTCTGCATCGCACCGACTACTACGCGGCGCTGATGCCGCTGCCGACCGATCCGACCTATATCACGCGCGATGTCTACAACGCGCTGACTTACGATTTCTTCGGCGCGCACCGCGCGGCGCACAACGGCGATTACGCGCTGCCGCTGGATCACAAGACCTGGCCCGACGGCACCGGCGATCTGGCCGAAGTGCGCCTCGCCGCAGACCGGCAAAATCTTCATGTGCGGTTCCTGTGGAACTCCATGCCGCGGCCGGATGCGCAGATTGCAACGCTGACATTTGCCAGCGCCGGCCGCGCGCCTAAGCTCATGGCATGGCCACGCAACGCCAAACTATCGAGCGCATGGCAGTCGGCGCTCACCGTCTGGGGCACGGGTGCGGCTTTGCAGTCCGCTGACGGTCACGAAGTCGCAGTGCCCGTTAGTGTCGGCGACCACACCACCGAAGTCAGCATTCCGTTAAGTCAGCTACCCGCAGCGCCGTGGACGCTGACCGGTGGCAGTGGACTCGATGACCCGCAACAACCCGGCCAATACTGGAATGTCTCGCCCGGCCTCGCCACGCAAAGCGCCACCGGCAGCGGCGCGCTCACCGTCCCGACTAACGTCTGGGATTTGCTATTCGCACAGGACACGCCTTGGACTTTTGATGAAAAGCGTCAGGCCGATGATCTGGCGATGGGAAACGCCAGTGCCGACAGCGCCGAGGTCGATCTGGCAAAGCTGCAATCCGGACAGACTGAACTGGCGCCACTGCGTACCGGCGATTTCTCGCGCATGTTCGCCAGCCGCCTGTTCATCGCCGATGGCATTACCCGCGACAGCCAGGGCGCATTGCCGGTGCCCTTGCCCGTGGGCGTGACGGCGTTGCCGGTGGGTGCGCCGGACATCAACGTCAGCTATCTCTATACCGGGCGCCTGCAAACCTATTCCATGCACGTGCCCGCCAGTTATACGGCGAACGGCGCGGCGTATCCGCTGATCGTTTACCTGCACGGGTTTACCGGTTTGCCCGAGGAACCGTTC
>DATMTG010000240.1:0-4747 GCA_035565075.1 Stenotrophobium sp. | reverse complement strand
GGCATGTCGATAGAAATCACAGTGGCCATTTAGTTCCCCGGAACTCCGGCTTCCGGCGCGGCAATAACCAACACAAAAATGCCCCTGGAGGCAGGGGCATCTTGCTGTCGGCGAATCGCAGCGTGCCGATCAGGCGCGCAGGCGTCGTGTCCTGAACGTGTTCCAGCCGTTCTCAAGCATGCCGACCGCAAAGGATTTCAAGCCCGATTCATGCGGTTTTGGTTCGCGTCCCTCGGCCATGCGGCGCAGCTGTCGCGAGTACCAGGCCACTTCCATCAGCGCCATGCGATCGACCATGCCGATGCCGGTGCTGATCGGGCGAATCTGATGCTGCGGGTTCTCGCCGCGCAGCAAGCGTGCCGGCAGATCCGGTTCCACCGCCAGCAGGCGGCCGAGGCCGATCAAGTCGATCGCGCCGCTATCCAGCACCTGCGCCATGCCGTCCAGACTGCGGAAACCGCCGGTGAGCATCAACGGCACCTCGACCGCAGCCCGCACCTTCTCGGCGAATTCAAGGAAATAGGCCTCGCGTGCACGCGTGCTGGCCTTGACCTTGGTTTCGATGCCGGTCATCGCCGGCGCCTCATAGGTGCCGCCGGAAATTTCGACCAGATCGATCCCGGCTGCCACCAGTGCGCGAATCGCGTCCAGTGATTCTTCCTCGGTAAAGCCGCCACGCTGGAAATCGGCCGAGTTGAGCTTGATGCCGATCGGAAAATCCTCACCGACCTGGCGGCGCATCTCGACCAGCACCGCCAGCACGAAGCGGCGACGATTCTCGGCACTGCCGCCCCATTGATCCTCGCGGTGATTGTGGCGCGGCGACAGGAACTGACTGACCAGATAGCCATGCGCGCCGTGAATCTGCACGCCGGTGAAGCCGGCTTTTTGGGCGATGCGCGCGGTGTTGCCGTAACGGCGGATCAGGTCGTCGATCTCGTCGCCGGTCAGCTCGCGCGGCATGGTAAAGAATTTCGCCATGTCGCGCCCGAACGGGATTGCCGACGGTGCGACGTTTTCGCGGTTCAGTCCCTTGGGCGACTGCTTGCCCGGATGGTTGATCTGCATCCAGAACTGACCGCCGTGCCGGGTGCCGGCGGCG
The DNA here is from genome assembly GCA_035565075.1 of Stenotrophobium sp. GTDB lineage: Bacteria > Pseudomonadota > Gammaproteobacteria > Nevskiales > Nevskiaceae > Stenotrophobium. The sequence continues at coordinate 3,645 of DATMTG010000240.1, read as the reverse complement.
GCCCAGCGCTGCAGCATCGGCAGGTCGGATTCATCCTCGACCACGACATTGCCCGGCTCGCCCAGTGCACGGCGATCGATCATGACGTTGCCGGTGATGCACAGACCGATGCCGCCATCGGCCCAGCGTGCGTAGAGCCGCTCCAGCCGTGCGGTCGGGCGGTTGTCCATCGTGCCCAGCGCTTCGCTCATCGCCGACTTGGCCAGCCGGTTCGGAATCCGTGTGCCGTTGGGCAGATGAAACGGCTGGGCGAGTATCTGCGCCGCTGAATGATTCATGGACGTCATGGTCTCTTGCCGATCAGTGTCTGGCTTGCGCCTTGAGCGCGCGCGTCACCAGCTTCTGGTAGCTGGTCGGCAGCAGGCGCTGCATGATGTCGATGGCACGCGCATCGCCGCCGATCAGGACGCGACGGGCATTGCTGCGCACGCCGGCAAGAATCACGCGTGCGGCCTCGTCGGCCGTGGTGCGGAACATTTTTTCGAAATCGGCCGTGGCTTTTTCCGGGTCCTTGCCGGTCAGCGCGCGCATGCTGGCGTTGGTGCGCGCCGACTTGGCGATATTGGTCTTGATGCCGCCGGGATGCACGCAGGTCGCGCTGACGCCGGCGTTGGCGATGTCCAGCTCCTGGCGCAGCGATTCGGTGAAGCCGCGCACGGCGAACTTGGTGGCGTTGTAAGCGCTCTGGGTCGGTTGCGCGAACAGACCGAAGACGCTGGACACGTTGATGATGTGGCCATCGCCGCTCGCCTTGAGATGCGGCAGGAATTCCTTGGTGCCGTAGACCACGCCCCAGAAATTGATGCCCATGATCCACTCGTAGTCTTCGTAACCGAGACCTTCGACCGTTCCGGCCACCGCGACGCCCGCATTGTTGAACACCAGGTTGACCTTGCCATGGTCGGCAACGGTCTGCGCCGCCCAGTCGTGCATCTGCTGTTTCTGCGCGACATCGACCTTGGCTGTGGTGACCTTGACGCCGGCGTCCTTCACCAGCCCTGCGGTTTCGGCCAGCCCGGCCTCGTTGACGTCGCTGAGCGACAGCGCGCATTTCTGCCCGGCCAGTGCCACGGCCAGTGCGCGGCCGATGCCGGAGCCGGCGCCGGTGATGGCGGCAACTTTGTTCTCGAACGTTTTCATGCGTGCTCCATTTCAGTGTGGACGATATGAACCGGCACAGCGGACTTTCAGGCCTGTTGGTCGTAGGCTTCGCTGTCGAAACGGCTCAGCTTGCGGCGGAACTGCCAGGTGAATCCTGGCCACAGCGTCACATTCTTGCCGGTCTTGGGATGCAGGTACCAGCTCTTGCAGCCGCCCGAACTCCAGACCGCGCCCCCCAGCTGGGACTGGATATCCCGATTGAACGCCGCCTGATGCTCCGCCTTGACATCGAGGCATCTTAGCTGCCTGTCCTGCATCGATTGAATGGCCTTGATGACATAGGCGATCTGCGATTCGATCATGTAGACCATCGAATTGTGGCCCAGCCCGACATTGGGGCCGACGATCAGGAACAGGTTGGGAAAGCCGGTGACGGTGGTGCCCTTGTAGGCCTCGGGGCCGTCTTTCCAGGCGTCCATGATGTCGATGCCGCCGCGTCCGTAGACCATGCCAGAGGGCATCGGGTCGGTGGCGTGGAAGCCGGTGCCGAAGATGATCGCATCGACCTCGCGCTCGACGCCGTCGGTGCCAACGATACTGTGCGCCTTCACCTCCTGGATGCCGGTTGTGATGACGTCGACGTTGTCCTGCGCCAGCGCCGGATAGTAGTCGTCGGAAATCAGCACACGCTTGCAACCGATGGTGTAATCCGGCGTCACCGCCTTGCGCAGCGCCGGGTCCTTGACCTGTTTGCGGATATGCGAGCGCGCGGTGCGCTCGACCAGTTTCATCAGGCGCGGGTTGATCACGAAACCGAGCACGCGCGACTCGAGCTGCCAGTAAATCGCGTTGCGGAACGCCTGCTGCGCCGCGGGGAAACGCTTGAACAGCGCGCGCTCGGCGCGGGTGATGGCCCGGTCCGGCTTGGGCATGATCCACGGCGGCGTGCGCTGGTAGAGGTCCAGCCTTGCGGCCTTCTTCTGCACCTGCGGCACGAACTGGATCGCCGAGGCGCCGGTGCCGATCACGGCGACGCGCTTGCCGGCGAGTTCATAATCGTGCGCCCAGTCCTGCGAGTGGAAAGTCTTGCCCTGGAAGCGGTCCAGCCCATCGAGCTCCGGATACGCCGCGCGGCTCAGTCCGCCCATGCCGGAGATCAGCACCGTCGTCGTCATGCGCAGGCCATCGCTGGTCCTGATCCGCCACAAGTGTTCGGTATCGTCCCAGCGCGCCTCGGCGAGTCCGCTGTTGAAGCGGATTTTCGGACGCAAGGCGTATTTATCGGTGACGCCGCGCAGGTAGGCCCAGATTTCCGGTTGCGGCGCGAACATGCGCGTCCAATCCGGATTCGGCTCGAACGAAAACGAGTAGAGATGCGACTGCACGTCGCAGGCGCAGCCCGGGTAGTGATTGTCGCGCCAGGTGCCGCCGACATCGCCGGCCGATTCGAGGATGACAAAATCCTCGATGCCGTTTTTCTTGAGCTGTATCGCCATGCCCAGACCGGCAAAGCCGGTCCCGACGATCACGATGCGCGCGTGCATCCCCGCTGCTTTTGCTGCCGCAGAACTCTTCGCCATGACCCGCAACCTCCCACTTAAAGATTCCCGTCCAGTCGGGTCGTGCCGCAGCACGACTGATGTATACAACCGTCTACACATGGTAGACATTCGTATACATTGATGTCAAGTCCCGCTAAAATGGCGCCATGAGCAGACGCAAACCCCAAGAAGCAGCGGTCGCGGAATCCGGCGGCAGACAGCGATTGATCGAGGCCGCCCTGAAGCTGGCCGCCAAGAGCCGCAGCGTGCAGACCATCGGCGTGCGCGCGCTGGGGCGCGCCGCCGGTCTCAACCCCAACACGTTCTATCGCCATTTCAGCTGCATGGACGACCTGGCGCTGGCGCTGATCGAAACCCTGAGCCACGACCTGCGCCAGACCCTGCGCCAGATGCGGCACAGCCTGCGTCAGCCCGATGCCGTGATCCAGCGCACGGTCGAATACGTCTTTGAATTCGCCGACCGGAACCCCGAGGCCTTCATCGTCGGCGTGCGCGAACTCTACGGCGCCTCGCCGGCGGTACGCGCCGCCCTGCGCCAGATGATTTCAGGCCTGGCGGACGATATCGTCGACGATACCCGCCTGCTCGAGACCGCGCCCGACGTGCCCGAGGAAACCCTGCGCGAAATCGCGGAAATGATCGTGCCGCAGATCTTCCACAATGTGCTCGATTACCTCGAGCGCCCCAGCCGTCGGACGCTGCTGCTGCATCAGTCGGTCCGGTTCGTCGCCATGCTGTTTGCCGGCGCCGCAGCACTGGAGGGCAAGACCGTCGCCAGGAAATAAGCGGCACACAATCCGCGCAGGCCGCTGCCGGGGATAAACGGCCACCGCTGGAACCATTAAACTGGTGCACCTATCATCTGGGCCTGCGGCATCATGGACATGGACTCGGGGCACGACACTGCCGCGAACGATATCGACAGTTACAAGCGGCGCGTGTTTGGCGATGCGCCGTTCACCTATGTCGATTTTCACGATCG
>DATMTG010000239.1:0-4423 GCA_035565075.1 Stenotrophobium sp. | reverse complement strand
CAGGGCGCCAACCTCAACTCCAGCGTGTTCTGGACCGGCTTCGTCAACGCCATCGATTTCTTCCGTTCCAGCAAGGCGCACCCCTACCCCGAAAACCAGACCTGTGCCGGCACGTATCCGACGGCGGTCACCGCCTACAATCCGATCAGCGACCGCACCGACCCCGACCGCCTGGGCATCGCCGGTCACTCGCTGGGCGCCACCGGCGTTTCCGTCGTGCAGGGTTACGGCGCCGCCGGCGCCGATCCCTGGCCGGGCAAGCTCGATGCCACCAATCCGGTCAAGGTGGCCGTCGCCTGGGATAGCCTGTCGGCACCCGGCAGCGGCTCCGGCACGCCGAAATTCGGCGTCCGCGTGCCGTCGATGAACCAGTCCTCCGAATACGGCATCGGCGGCGCGCCGTTCACGCAGCCGCCCGATCCCGAAGGACATAACGCGGCGTATCAGGCCTGGGTCAAGGCCGGCGTGCCGGTGTACTCGATCACGATCCAGGGCAGCACGCATTTCGAGTGGTCGCACATCCCGCTGTTCCCGGCCAGCAGCTGGTGTCCGAAAATCGTCGACAACACCTGCACCGGCGGCTGGGGCAATCCGCTGGCGCAGCATTACTCGCTGGCGTGGTTCGACCGCTGGCTGAAAAAGCCCGGCGGGGCCGGCTACGACACTGCCGACGCGCGCCTGCTCGACGACAACGGCCCGCAGGGCAAAGCAAAGATGAGCTTCTACTTCCGCTCGGCGCGCGACTATCCCGGCCGCGACGGCACCCCGCACGTCTGCAGCGACATCCGTGCCGGCTGCGCGGATGCGAGCCCGGCGGAGAACGCCACGGGCAGCTCTTCCGGCGGTGGGGGCGGCAGCTTGCCGCCACTGACGCTGCTCGGCCTGCTGGTCGCCGCAGTCGTGCGTCGCGCAGGACTGCGATCTGCCGACACCTTCGTCTAGCGCGGCACGTAAGCGGAATCCCAGTCCAGCCACAGGCGGCCATCCTTGTAGATGCGCCCGGCGGACTTGAGACCGGTATCGTCGTCGGTGATCTGCCGGTGCACGTTCACGGCGGGCCGCGGCAATGCGTCGCGCCCGCGGTCGTAGCTCTGTTCGCGCACGATCAGCCAATAGGCCTTGTCCAGCTTCAGCGCGCGTTCGGGCGAGGGGCTGATCAGCTCCCGGATGCCGCCGGCGGTTGCGCGCTTCACCGCGGCCGCGTCGAGCCGCCCGTCGGGGAAGTACCGCGACAGCATTTCCCCGTTGGCGCGGAATTCGTCGCCACCGTCGACGCGACGCAGGTAGCGCAGGTACTCCGGTTCAGCACTGCCCGCCTCGGGCGCATCGGGCATGCCCGCCAGTGTCTGCAGTCCCCAGCCAGCGGCACCCGGCGGCTGGCGCGGCAGGCTGAAACTCTGATCGACGGTAACGCCGAGTCCGGTATGGCAGCCCATGCAGTACAGCTGCTCTTCGCGCGTCTGCAGGCGCAGGCGGCCCTTGGCATCCTCGATATAGCCCTGGTAGGTCCAGCCGAAAATATTGGTCTGCCCGGTGAAGGCGCTGCCGGAATAATGCGGCCGGCCGCCGATGTCGCCCTCGCGCGCTTCTTCGGCGTAATGCGCGCGCAGATCGGCATCGCTGAGCACAAGCCGCTTGATCGCGTAGCGGACTTCCTTCATGCGCACGGCCTTCTGCTGCGGCGCGGCGGGATCGAGGTAATGCAGGGTGTGCAGAAACTCGGTACCGGCCGGGTAGCTGTCGCGTGTCACCGCGATCGCCGATGCCGCGCCGGCGTAATGCAGGGGCAATCCACGGATTTGCTTCGCCACGCCACCGATCCGGCCGTCGCCATCGAGATCGATTCCCGCCGCGGTCTCGTCGACCGGTTCGATCACTCGTCGCAGCGCGCGATCGCCGACGCTGTCCGGCACCGTGACCGCCGCTTCGACGATGGCGAGGTTGGCCTGGTAGATAGCGCGTGAATCGCGGCCAGCCGCGTCGCGGCGAAAGTCCTGCGGCAGGCGGATGAAGGCATCGTCGACCGAACCGTTGGTGGGCCAGAACGTGCCGGGAAACGGCTTGTAGCGATAGGCGCGCCAGCCGGAGCCGTCGCGCGCAAAACCCTGTGCGTCGAATCCCCGCCGGAAATCGAGATCGGGGCGCCAGCCGGGAAAATCCTCCTGCTGCGCCATCGCCGCACGCAGCGGCGTGTAATTGTCCTGGCGCACATAGTCGAGCATGCGCCCGTCGGAGATGCCTGCGATCGCCGGTCTTCGATCGACGAACAGGTTAAGCCAGTGATTGGTCGCCGCCAGCGCGGTGAAGCGATAGCGCTCCTGCAAGGCCCAGTCATCGCTGCGGTTGCGGCCATGGCTGCGGGTATGACAGACCCAGCAGGGATTGGAGACGCCTTCGGTCCTGGTGTAGCACTGCGGCGGCACGCGGGCTTCGACGTTGCCGATGCGCCTGCTGGCGGCGGCCCGTGCCGCTGCCAGCGGGTCATACGGCGGATTCGCGCGCTTCCACAGCAGAACCCCCGCAAGCGCCAGCAGCGCAAGAACGACCGCAGCGACTCCGATGTGACGGCTCACGCTGGGGCCGATGTTCGCGGGTCGCGCTCAGGGCCTGGCGGGAAACTCGGGCATCTGTGCGGTGAACACGTCGGAGCCGAAACTGGCCTGGCCGGACGCCCCGGCAAAGCCCAGGTACGGCAAGCCGAAAATGTCCTCTACCGAGCGCAGCATCGAGTAGTGGTTATACGGCACCGTCGAAACCGTGCCGGGCTTGATGAACGGCGACAGCAGCACCGCGCCGATGCGGCCGCCGCCCAGGCCGGTCACGCCCGGCAGCGGCGTATTGAGGGTCGGTCCTTCGCCGCAGCAGGCGCTGGCATCGGTTTGCGGCCCGTTCGATTCGTCGAAGGTGATGATCAGCAATCCATCCTGCCTGAACGCCGGCGAGTTCATGATTTTTGGCACCCACTCGCTCAGGAACACGTTGATCGACGCCAGCCCGCCCGGCTCGCCGTTGGCGCAGGGCGAATCGTGTCCGTCGTGACACAGGCTGGGCGTGATGAAACTGTAACTGGGCGTGCTCGCGACCGATTGCAGGTCGGCATCCAGCGCCGCGAGATTGACGACATGCTTGTCGCACTCGGCCTGGTTGTCGATGATGGAGTGGAAGTACATGAAGGGATTGTGACGCGTCGCGTACTGGTCCTTGGCGGTCGCCGTCTGTGTCCCGTCCTGGGCGTTGAGCGCCGGATGACCGCAGGTGGCGGCCTCACGGCCGGGCGTGTTGCCCATGTCCTCCATGTAGCCTTTCCAGCTCAGTTGCGCGGTGTCCAGCTGATTGGCCACATTCTCGACGCTGGTCGGGAACACGCAGCCCTGGCCGATGGCCTGTCCATTGACCAACAGCTGCGGCCCGGTGCCGATGAAATCCGAGTAGAGGATGCAGTCGGTCTGGTTGAGCACGTTGGGCCCCTGCCCGCTGGTCATCGAAATGTAATTGTCGTTGCTGAGATGGCCGGTGCCGTAATAATTCTGCAGCAGCGCGCCCTGCGCCGGCAGCGTCTTCGCCAAGTACGGCGCGGCGGTGTTGGCGGCGAAGGTATTGCCGTAATCCTCGTTCTCCAGAACGATCACGAACACATGGCCGATCCGGGTCGCGGTGGTGGTGCCGACCGTGCCGGCAGACGGGTTGCTCTGCCCGCAGTGCGTCAGCAACAGCATGAACGCGGTGGCGATGCACAGCGGGAGCAGGCGATGGATATTCTTGGGCATGAGGGTGACCGGCAATGATGTGAGCGGGAATTTCGGATTCCTGCATGGGCCTGCAGGAGCATAGCCATTCGGGCCGGGGTTCAGCCTCCTCCAAACAGCGCAGTGGCCCGCTTCTGCATTTCTTCCACGCTCACATCCTCCTTGTGCGTGGCAAACCACCAGACGTGGCCATAGGGATCCTCGAACTTGCCGCCGCGGTCGCCGTAGAACTGGTCCGCCACCGGCCGCAGCAGCTTGATTCCGGCGGCAACGGCCCGTGCGGCCAGCGCATCCACGTCCTCGACGTAAATGTGAATCGCGACCGGCGAACCGCCGAGCGTCTGCGGATCCCAGATTTCCATTTCCGGAAACTCGTCGCCGATCATCAGCAGCGCGCCGCCGATCATCATTTCGGCATGGCCGACGCGACCGTCCGGCATGTCCAGTCGCAGCGTCTCGACCGCACCGAAGGCCTGCTTGTAGAGCTCGATGGCGTGGGCGGCATCGCGGATCGTCAGGTAGGGCGTCGCACCGGCGTGGCCGTCGGGAATGGGCTTGACCGCAGGGCTCATGATTTTCTCCTCGCAGGGCCGGCGCTTGCGGCCGGCATTTTCTAATCGGGTCGCGCGACCGGGCCGCAGAGCCGCCGGCGCGCGCGAATGCATCATCTCAAAACT
>DATMTG010000238.1:0-8669 GCA_035565075.1 Stenotrophobium sp. | reverse complement strand
GGCCACAACTGCACAAACCCACCCAACCGCCGCAAGGCGGTTTTTTATTGCCCGGAGAAACCCATGAGCAAGCAATTGCGCGAGCTGCAGGCTCGCAAAGCCAAGCACGTCGCGTCCATGCGTGCGATTTCCGACAAGGCTGCGGCCGAGAACCGTGACCTCACCGACGAAGAGAGCCAGGCATTCGACGCCGAGCGCCAGGCCGCCGAGCGCATCAACGCCTCGATCGAGCGCGAGCAGGCGCTGATCGAGCACGAGCGCAATGCCGGTGTCGTGGTGTCGGACAACGCCCGCATCGAGGTCGGCGCGCCCCGCAGCGAACAGGACCCCCGTCGCGGCTTCGCTAGCTTCGGCGAATTCGCCCAAGCCGTGCGCGGCTCCAGCGTCCGCAACGGCGCGGTTGACGAGCGCCTTGTCATCGGCGCGGCTGCGCCCGGTGCCGGCACCTATGCCAACGAGGCGAGCGGTGCAGATGGCGGCTTCCTGATTCCGCCGGAATTCAGCACCGAGATTTTTACCCTCTCGCTGGAGGATGACGCCTTCCTGCCGATGACGGACAACACCGAAGTCAACGGCAACGGCATGGTCTTCCCGAAGGATGAAACCACCCCGTGGGGCACCGATGGCGTGCGCGCGTACTGGCAGGCCGAGGCAAGCCAGGCAACTGCCACGCAGCCGAAGCTCGGCACGTCCGCGATGCGGCTGCACAAGCTGATGGCGCTGACGCCGGTCACCGACGAGTTGCTGGAAGACGCGCGGGCGCTGGAATCGTACCTGCCCGGTCTGGTCGCGCGTTCGGTGCGCTGGAAGACGAACGAAGCGATCCTGTTCGGTGATGGCGCCGGCAAGCCGCTGGGTGCGTTCTCGGGCAATGCGGCTGTTGTGCAGGCCAAGGAGTCCGGCCAGGCGACCAAGACGGTCGAACTCGCCAACGTGTTGAACATGATCGCGCGGTTGCCAGCTGGCAGCTTCCCGAAAGCCGTCTGGCTGATCACGCCCGATGCGCTGCCGGCGCTGTTCGGCATGACGCTGGGCAACTATCCGATCTATCTGCCGGCCAATGCGGGCGCGCAGAATTCGCCGTATGGCACCCTGCTGGGCCGTCCGATCATCGTGACCCAGCACGCTGCGGCGTTCAGCTCGCAGGGCGACATCTCGCTGGTAGACCTGAGCTGGTATCGCTCGATCACCAAGGCTGGTGGCATCAAGACCGCCACGTCCATGCATCTGTATTTCGATGCGGATGCCACCGCCTATCGCGCCACGTTCCGCGTGGACGGTCAGCCGAAGATCACCAGCGCGATTGCCCAGGCGAAGGGCAGCAACACGCTGTCGCCCTTCATCCAACTGGCCGCACGTTGATCCGAATGAGGCGCGGCCCTTCGGGGCCATGCTTCGCTCACCCAATTTCCAGAGGACTTCATCATGTACGCACAGAACGTCAAGGCGACCGAACAGGCCGCCATCCTGGGCGCGATCGATCCGTCGAGCCAAGCGGCGGGCGCCGCAACCAGCGGATGGATCTCGGTCGCCAACTTCCAGAAGCTGCTCGCGATCGTGCACACCGGCGTGCTCGGTGCAGGCGCCACGGTGGATGCGAAGATCCAGCAGGCCACGTCGGCGGCCGGCGCCGGTGCAAAGGATGTCGCCGGGGCAGCGATCACGCAGATCGTCAAGGCCACGGGCGATAACAAACAAGCCGAAATCAATCTCGACGCGCAGCAGCTGGATGTCGAGGGCGGCTTTGGTTACGTGCAGTTGAGCGTGACCGTGGGCACTGCGGCGAGCGAAACCGCCGCACTCGTGCTCGGCTTCAATTCACGCTTCGCTCCGGCCAGCGATTCCAACGCTGCGTCCGTCGCGGAAATCGTGGGCTGATCGGAACGCCCCGGTGTTTCTCTCCTGCACCGGGGCTTTCTGAGGCGAATCCATGGCCCTGCAACTCATCACGCCGCCGACCGCCGAGCCGATGGACTTGGCCGAGGCGAAACTGCACTTGCGCGAAGTCACCAGCGATCAGGATACGTTCGTTGCCGCCGCGCTGAGTGCGGCGCGCGAGTTCGCCGAGAACTTTACGCGCAAGCAACTGGTGAACGCCCGCTGGAAACAGGTGATGGATGCTTTCCCGTCCGGGGTGATCTCCGGTGTCCCCTTTGCGCGGCCGCCGAATGCGATCTATCTCGATCGCGGCCCGGTGACACAGGTCGTTTCGATCCAGTACCTCGACATGGAAGGTGTCGAACAGACCGCCGATCCCGCGACGTACACCGTCGATTATTCCTCCGACCCGGTGCGGATCACGCCCGTGTTCGGCCAAATCTGGCCCATTCCGATGCCGCAGATTGGCGCGGTATGGGTGACTTTTGATGCAGGTTATGCCGCGCCGATCACGGCCGACAAGAACGCCTCGACCATTGCGGTCAATGGCCTGCCGCCATTCCAGGTCGGCGACGCGGTGCGGTTTTCCAATAGTGGTGGTGCGCTGCCCGCGCCGTTGAAGCCGCTGACGGGTTACACCATTGCATCGGTTGCATCGCCGGGCGTGTACACGCTCAAAGACAGTACCGGAGCAGCCGTTGCGCTCACCGATACCGGCAGCGGCACCAGCTATCTCGGCGAGGTGCCGGACGGCATCAAGGCATGGATGAAACTGCGCATGGGCACACTCGATTCCTCACGCGATGAGCCTAGCGTTCCCATGACCGCGCCTGGGATGGGCTTCGCTGATCGGCTGCTTGATGGCTACCGAACCTTTGAGTTCTGAAATGGGCCTGAACGTCGGAACCCTCAACCGGAAGATCACGATCCAGTCGCTGCAATCGGGACAGGACGCGGCGGGGCAGCCGATCAACACCTGGGCAGACGTGGCCACGGTATGGGCGAACGTCAAGGGTGAGACCGGCATGGCCTCGATCCGCAAGACCTTGCCGCGCGATGGGGTTGCGATGTCGCTGGACGCGTACTCGTTCCGGATCCGGTTTCGCGCTGACATCACGGCCGGCATGCGCGTGCTTTATCAAGGCACCGCGTTCGACATCCTGCAGGTGCGCATGGATTACTCCGGGCGCGTATGGACCGACCTCGTGTGCGAGACCGGAAGATACGATGACTGAGGTTTTCGATGATCGCGCCGTGCAGTCGGCGTTGTCGAAACTCGGCGGTGCGCTTTCTACGAGCCTCGCGCGTTCGATGGGCGTTGCCGGCGGCCAAGTGATGCGCGACACCGCGAAGGCACTTGCGCCGGAATATGACGGTTCCACCGGGCTTGCCGGCGGCAAGAATGTGGACATTCCGCCGATTCCTGGCTTGCTGAAAAGCGCGATCTATCTCGCGTACAAGGAACGTCTCTCCGCGCAGGATCATGTGACTTACGGCATCTCATGGAACGGCAAAGTTGCGCCGCACGGGCATCTGCTCGAATTCGGCCACTGGCGCATCAACAAGATCATCAATGGCGTGCCGACGACCATTCCGATGCCATTCCCGAAGTGGGTGCCGGCGCATCCGTTCCTTCGCCCGGCTTTCGATGCGGCGGTCATTCCGGCCAAGGCCGCGATGATTGCGCGCGGCAAACAGCGCCTGCCTGAACTGTTGAATGAGGCGAAAGCGTGAGCCTTGAAGCATCCCTTTATGCATTGCTCGGCCCGCTGGTGAACGGCGCCGCGTACCCGGACGTGACGCCGGAGCCCGCGACGTTCCCATGCATCGTCTATCAGCAGGTGGGCGGCAAGGCGTTCGATTACATGGAGAAGACGCTGCCGGCAAACGACAACGCTCGCGTGCAAGTGCTGGTATGGGCCAAGACGCGGCTGGAAGCCTCTTCGATTTCGCGGGCTGCGCGCGAAGCCATTATCGGTAGCGCATTGGATGCGCGCACCGTCGCCGCGCCAATTTCGCAATATCACGAATATCTCGCGCTGTTTGGTGCGCGGCAGGATTTCGACATCAATTACGTTCCCTGATTCCCCGTTTCACGCTGTTCCACCCCGGCCCGCCTAGTGCGGGCTTTTTTGTTGCCCACCGTTCGAGGACACCATCATGTCGCAATCTTTCCCCAATGGCACCGTGTTCAGCGTCTCGACCGCGCTGGGCACCGCAGTTCCGTTCACGGCCTTGTCCAATGCCGCGCCGCCCGTCGCCACTGCGGCCGCGCCGCCTGCCGATGGCACCATCGGCCTGATCACGTCCGGCTGGGCCGCGCTGAACCAGCGCGTCGCCCGGACCGCAGGCGAAGTGCCCAGCACGTCGTTCGAGCTGGAAGGCCTTGATACGACCGACACCGTGAAGTATCCGGCTGGCCAAGGCGCGGGTTCGTTTCAGCCGGTGACGACGTGGGTCCAGTTGTCGCAGGTGACCAACGTGCAGAAGTCCGGCGGCACGCAGCAGTTCTACAACTGGCAGTACGTCGAGGACGCGACCAACACGCAAAAGCAGCGGCCCACCTTCAAGAACGCGAAGTCCTTGACCGTGACGCTGGATTACGACCCGGCGCTGGCCTGGTATGACGCACTGTCCAAGGCCGACGCGGCGCAGGAAGTCGTGGTGCTGCGTGCGGTGCTGCCTTCCGGCGACACGCTGTATTACGCGGTCTATCCGTCGTTCGATTCCGATCCGTCCATTGATCTGAACAAGAACATGGAAAACACCGCGACATTCTCGCTGGTCTCGCTGCTGACCCGCTACGCCGCGCCGTAAGGAGAAGGCCGTGTTCTCGATTGAACCGAACCCGACCTTCAAGGCGTCCCTGACCCTCATCGGCCAGGGACGCGAACAGGTCCTCAACGTCGTCTATCGCCACAAGCCGCGCTCTGAATACATCCAGCTTCTGGAGAGCGTGCGCAGCGGCGAGACGTCCCCAGCTGACGCCCTGCTCGCATTGGTCGAGAGTTGGGATGCCGACGCTCCGCTCGATGCCGACACCATCGCCAAGTTGCAGGAATCGCAGCCCGGCGTGGATTGGGCGATCGTATCCGGTTACACCGAAGCCCTGACGGTGGCCAGAAAGGAAAATTGATCGCCGCGGTGAAGGCGCTGTACTGGCGGCGCCCCACCGCGGCTCAGCTTGGCGACCTCGGCGTGCGGCCAGAGGATTTCCCCGCGCCGCATGTCGATCTCTGGCCCGAGAACCATCCCCCTATCCAGTTGTTCACGCGCAACTGCACGCAGTGGCGCGTGGGCATGGGTGGCCCGATCGGACTGGACTACGGCGTCATCTTCCACGAGCTCGATCGCGCCGGGATCACCGGCGATGACTACGACGAAATGATGGCCTCCATCCGCATCATCGAAACCGCCGCACTCGAAGCAATCAACGAGAAATGACCCATGTCTGTTGAAGGCGAAAACCTGGGCGTTGCCACCATCTATTTGACGGTGGACAAAACCAGCATGGACGCCACCATCGGCAAGGCGAAGCTCCAGCTTGCCGGCATGGGCGCGGAAGCCTCGAAACAATATGAGGCCATGTCGGCGAGCCAGCGGAAGATGGCTGAAGGCCTGGTGAGGCAGGCCGAGCTGATCAATAAGACCACGGCCGAGCGGGTAGCCTACAACGCGCAGCTCAAGATCGGCGGTGCGTTGGGCGATGAAATTGCCGCCAGGGCCCTTGCCAACGCGCAGGCGACGGCTGCTGCCCAGAATGAGGCGACTGCTGCCGCCAAGGCGGCCGAGGCCGCACAAGCCGAACTGGCCGCGGCCGAGGACGCGCGTTTCAAGCAGATCGCGGCGGACGCCATGGCGGAAGTAGAGGCCCGCCAGGCGATAACTGCGGCTACGCTGGAACAGGCGCGCGCGAATGCCGCACTGGCGGAAGCGCAAGGCGTCGGCACGGGCGGAAGCGCTGCGGCCGTTGGGGCTATTGGAGCGGGCGCGCTGGATGCATCCATCGTGCGGCAGCAAATTGCCGATTATGCCGCACTCGATGCGATCATGGGCAAGAAGGTTGCGACGACGGAAGAGGTCGCCGCCGCCGAAGCCGCGCTCGACCGCCTGCAACAGGCGGGAATGCTCTCCAATGAACAGCTCGCCGAAACCTTTGCGGCGCTGGAAACCGTTACCGCCGCAGAAACAAAATCCCTCCAAGCCAATACCGTCGCGCAAGTCGAAAATGCCGCAGCGGCGCGGATGAATTCGCGCACGCAATATGAGCTGGGCATCATGCTGGGCGAGGTAGCCAGCGGCAATATCGGCAGGCTCAAGCGGTCCACTGCGGCGCTTGCCAATTCGACAGGCCTGCTCAAGGCCCTGATGTCGCCCACAGGGCAATCCATTCTGGGTGTAACAGCGATCCTTGGCACGTTCGCTGTGGCGATCGAGAAGGGCGAGGAACAAGTCAGCTCGCTTAATACCGCATTGCTGAACACGGGTGGATATGCCGGCCTCGCCGCGACCGAATTGATCGCGATGGGCAACCAGATTGATGGCACGATCGGCCATGCTCGGGATGCCATCCAGGCGCTCACCGCAACCGGCAAGTTCAGCGGTGACCAAATCCGCCAGCTTGGGCAGGCCGTGGTGGACGAGATGGCGCTCACCGGAAAGAGCGTGGACCAGGTCGTCGCCGAGTTCGTGAAACTCCGTGAGGACCCCATCCGGGCATCGGAACAGCTCAACGAAGCCGAGCACTACCTCACCACCGCGATCCTGCAGCAGATTGATGCGCTCCAGAAACAGGGAGACATGGAAGATGCCGCGCGCATTGCCACCGACGCGCGTGCCAATGCATTGCGCGAACGTGCGCAGGAGATGGAACAAAATCTCGGCGCCTTGCAGAGGGTTTGGGATTCTCTGAAAAGCAGCGCCAGCTTTGCCTGGGATGCGATGCTCGGCATTGGTCGGCCAACTTCGCAGCTTGATGCGCTTGATCAGAGATACAACGATTTACTGAAAGAGCGCGAAGCCGCTGCCGACATTGCGGCAGGCCGCAATCCCAGCTTTTTCGCACCGGACGTACCAGGCGTTGGACGTCCGCAGCATTCTGAGTTGTTGGGCTTCGGCTATACCGCCGAACAACAACAAAAAGCGGCGAGCTTGCTGCCGGCGCTGGACGCGCAGCTTGATGCTGCACGTGCGGCCGATATGGCTGTGCAGAAGGCGCAGGACGCCACCGACGCGGCGAAGCAGGCGCAGGCACAAATTCAGGCGTCCGGGCAGGAGGGCATCGAGACGCTCGACAAGCTCGGCATCTCGCTCGACGGCTACAAGAACAAGCAGGACAAGGTGAACGCCGCCGCAGAGGCGTTCTACAAGATATGGCTTGCCGGCGGAAAGCTCCCTGCCGGTATGACATTCGCGGGGAGCGCCACGGGTACACCCATGCCGCAGGGTGCGGCGTGGGAGAAAATCAAGGACCAGTTGCTACACGGCACCGGCCATCACGCCGATCCAGCCGCAACGGCGCTCGCCACCTTCCAGTCGCAGGTAGCGAGCCTCTCCGATAGGAGCCTGTTCGTAGATGGCGACGCCGCGCTCACGAAATACGTGCAGGGCGTTGCGAAGCTCAATGATGAATTCGACAAGGCCATTGCCAAGCACGCCGACCTGACCCGCGCACAGGCCGCCTATGACGCGGGCATGAAGGCGCTAAATAGGACGCTGGATAAGAACGAGGCCGCGCAGCATGCGCAGGTGCAGGAGTTCACCAATTCGCTGAACGACCAGCTCGCCGCGCGCAAGGCCCTCATCGATGTTCAGCTCAAGACCATGACGATGGGGCCGCAGGAGGCCGCGAACTATAAGCAGCTTGCCGAGGTCACGGAGCAGGCGACAAAAGCGATTGCCGACTTCCAGCGGCAACACGTGCTGCATCCAGAGGCGATGTCGCAGGATGAGTACAAGGCTGAACTGAAGGCGCTCAAGCAATACTGGAACGATGTTTACGACTACACCGAGGAAGGCCAGCAAAGGGTCGCCGCACTACAGGGTGATTTCTCGGCCGGGATGCAGGCAGGCATTGATGCCTTCATCGAGGAGACGAACAACAAGTTCAAGCAGGGGCAGCAATTCATCCAAGACTTCACCAGCGGCTTCGCGGATGCGTTCGTGCAGTTCGCAACAGGCGCGGAATCGGCAAAGAAGGCCTTCGGTGATTTCATTGATCAGCTATTTGCCGACGCACTCCGCATCGAGGCTGACAAGTTCCTAGCGAAAATGCTCAAAGGCGATGGCGCCGGTGGCGGCTATCAAGACCTATTCGGGTATGGCTATGGCGGCGCATCGGTTGAAAATGGCTCAAGCTCTAGCGGCGGCTGGTTCTCCACGCTGTTGAGCGCATTCTTCGGCGGCGGCAAGGCTGGCGGCGGCGTGGTGGATGCCGGACACCTCTACAAGGTGAACGAGCAAGGCCCGGAGATGCTGACCGTCGGCAATGTGGATTACCTGATGATGGGCTCGCAGCGCGGCCATGTCACGCCGAACGATCAGAGTCTTTCCAGGCTCGCGCCCAGCATCACGATCGTGCAGAACCTGCAACCCACTTCCACGCGGCGCACGGCGGATCAGGTGGCCGTTGCGACAGCCCGTAAGTTGCGCACTGTGCAGGCGCGGACTGCCTAGTGGCTCCTGCTAAATGCAGATGCCATTCGCATCCGTGATGCAGCTGGCCACGACGATGCCGTTGCGGATCAGGACATGGTAGGGGCGAAAGCCGACGTAACCACCGAACGCATTCT
>DATMTG010000237.1:0-10061 GCA_035565075.1 Stenotrophobium sp. | reverse complement strand
GGTCGCGACCGCACAGACTTTTAAGAGACAATCCCGATGAAATCCAGGCCCGGCCACTGATCATGCTGCTCCAGCGCGTCGTCACTGCCCTGCTGCTCCTGCCGCTGCTGCTGGGCGCGATTTTTTATGCGCCGACGCCGTGGCTCTACGTCATCCTCGGCGCCGCCGGCCTGCTGATCGCCTGGGAATGGACCGGCATCATGGGCCTGACCGGCAAAACCCCGCAGCGCGCGCTGTACCTGCTGCTGACCGCGGGGCTGCTCGCAGCCGGCTGGTGGCTGCCTGTCGCGCTGCGCTGCGGGCTGTTCGCCGTGGCCGGCCTCTGGTGGCTGCTGGCGCTGGCACTGCTGCCGGGGTTTCCCGGGAATTTCCAGCGGCGTCCGCCGGCAAAAATCCTGATGGGCCTGCTGGGCCTGCTGCTGATCGTCTCGACCCTGCTGGCGCTGGTGACCCTGCACGCCGGGGCCAACGGCGCCCTCAAGCTGCTCTACTTGTTCTTCCTGATTTTCGCCGCCGACACCGGCGCCTATCTGGCCGGCCGCAACTTCGGCAAGCACAAGCTGGCACCGAACGTGTCGCCGGGCAAGACCGTGGAAGGCGCGCTCGGCGGGCTGCTGCTCTGCGCGGCGTGGTCGCTGACGGCGGGCATGTGGGTGTTCGAGCCGCAGGGCGCGATGATCTGGCAACTGCTGGCGCTGAGCCTGCTGGTGGCGGTGTTTTCCATCGTCGGCGATCTCACCGAGAGCATGTTCAAGCGCGTTGCCGGCCTCAAGGACAGCGGCAACATCCTGCCGGGACACGGCGGCATCCTCGATCGCGCCGACAGCCTGCTGGCGGCGGCGCCGATCATGGTGCTGGGCCTGCAATTGCTGCATCTGTCATGAAAAACCTGGTCATCCTCGGCGCCACCGGTACCATCGGCCGCAGCACGCTCGACGTGGCGCGGCGACACGCCGACAAGCTGCGGGTGCTGGCGCTGAGCGCGCACCGCGATGTCGATGGCCTGTTCGAGCTGTGCAGCGATTTCCGGCCGGCACGGGCGGCGATGGCCGATGCCGACGCCGCGCGGCAACTGCACGAACGGTTGCAAGCCGCCGGTCTTGCGGTGAGCGTGAGCAGCGGCCCGCAGGCGATTGCGGAGCTGGCGGCGCATGCCGACGCCGACCAGGTGATGTCGGCCATCGTCGGCGCTGCGGGTCTGCTGCCTACGCTGTCGGCGGTGCGGGCCGGCAAGCGCGTGCTGATCGCGAACAAGGAACCGCTGGTGATGGCCGGCAGCCTGCTGATGAGCGAAGCGGCGCGCCACCATGCGACCCTGATCCCGATCGATTCAGAACACAACGCGATTTTCCAGTGCCTGCCCGGGGATTACGTCTGCGGCCACGTGCCCAGAGGCGTGCGCCGGCTGGTGCTGACCGCATCCGGTGGGCCGTTCCGCACGACGCCGCTGGAGGAACTGGCGCGGGTGACGCCGGCGCAGGCGGTGCGTCATCCCAACTGGGTAATGGGACGCAAGATCTCGGTGGATTCGGCGACGATGATGAACAAGGGCCTCGAACTGATCGAGGCCGCCACGCTCTATCGCCTGCCCGGCGCGCAACTGGACGTGGTGATCCATCCGGAAAGCGCGGTGCACTCGCTGGTGGAATACGTCGATGGCTCGATGCTGGCGCAGCTGGGGCAGGCGGACATGCGCGTGCCGATCGCCCACGCGCTGGCCTGGCCGGAGCGCTGGCAGTCGGGTGTCGACGGGCTCGACCTGTCGGCGCTGGCGCGCATGCACTTCGAGGTGCCCGACCTGCGGCGCTTCCCCTGCCTGCGGCTGGCGCGCGAGGCGCTGGACGCCGGCGGCAATGCGCCCAACATATTGAACGCAGCCAACGAAATCGCTGTCGAAGCTTTTCTCAAGGGCCAGCTGGCCTATACCGGGATTACGGGGATGATCGAAGCCTGTCTGGATGCCGCCATCGCGCAGAACCTGCCTGCGGCCTCGGCGCTGGACGACATCCTGGCGGTCGACGCCTGGGCGCGCGGGCAGGCCCTGCGCACGCTCGATGACCGGGGGCGCGTCCATGCTTGAATTTGCCTGGAGCGTCGGCGGTTTCATCGTGGCGATCGGCGTGCTGGTGTCGTTCCACGAGTACGGCCATTACTGGGTCGCGCGCCGCTGCGGCGTCAAGGTCCTGCGCTATTCGCTGGGCTTCGGCAAGCCGCTGTGGACGCACATCGCCAAGGACGGCGTCGAATGGTCGATCTCGGCGATCCCGCTCGGCGGCTACGTCAAGATGCTGGACGAGCGCGAAGGCGAGGTCGCCGCCAGCGAGCGCCACCTCGCGTTCAACACCCAGCCGCTGCTCAAGCGTGCGGCGATCGTCGTCGCCGGGCCGCTGTTCAATTTTCTGCTGGCCATGCTGTTCTACTGGATCGTGTTCGTCGCCGGCGTGCAGGGCCTGAAGTCGGTGATTGCGGCACCGCCACCGGCGTCGCTGGCGGCCAAGGCCGGCCTGCATGCGGGCGAGCGGATCGTCAGCGTCGCCGGCGTCGCCACGCCGACCTGGCAGCCCCTGCGGGTGGAGTTGATCAATCAGGCGCTGGCCGGCGGGCAGATGCCGCTGACGGTGCAGGACCAGGACGGCAGCCAGCGGCAGCTGACGCTGGACCTGCACGGCGTGCGCGTGGACCCCGAATACCTGTTCGACGATCTCGGCCTGAGTCCCTACCAGCCGGATATTCCGCCGCTGCTGGCCGAGGTCATGCCCGGCAGCCCGGCAGCCAGCGCCGGTTTCAAGGCGCAGGACCTGCTGCTCAGCTACAACGGCGTTGCGCTGCACTCCTGGCTGCAGTGGGCGACCTGGCTGCGTGCGCATCCCGGCGAGGTGGCCAAGGTGCAGGTGCGGCGCGGCCAGGACCTGATCGACCTGACCGTGATCATCGGCAAGGACGAACAGGGCACGGGAAAATTCGGCGCGCGCGTGGCGGTTCCGGACAACTTGTGGCAGGATTTGCGCGCCGAGGAACGGCTTGCGCCCTTGCCGGCGGTGCCTGCTGCGATCCGCTACACGTCGGAAATGTCCTGGCTGACGCTGAAGATGCTGTGGCGCATGGTGCTGGGCGACGTATCGGTCAAGAACATCAGCGGTCCGATCCAGATCGCCGAGGTCGCCGGTTTTTCGGCGCAGGTCGGCTTGGTGCCGTTCCTGGCGTTCATGGCGATCGTCAGTGTCAGCCTGGGCGTGCTGAACCTGTTGCCGGTGCCGATGCTGGATGGCGGGCACCTGTTTTTTTACGCGATAGAGGCCGTAAAAGGGTCGCCGTTGTCGGAGAGCGCCCAGGAAGCAGGTCAGCGCGTGGGGCTGACCCTGCTGGTCGCCTTGATGGGACTGGCGTTTTACAACGACATCATGCGTCTGCTGAGTTGACAGACGGACTATAAACAGAACTACGGCGGACCGACCCGGAATGGGCCAGAGAAAATCGAGATTCAGCAAGACCGCCCTGTTCGGCGCCCTGGCCGCGCTGCTGCTGGCCGGGCAGGCGTTTGCGTTCCAGCCTTTCGTCATCCGCTCGATCAAGGCCGAGGGGCTGCAGCGTCTCGATCTGGGCACGGTGCTGACCTACCTGCCATTGTCGGTCGGCGATGAGCTCAACGACGCCACCGCCAGCCAGGCGATCCGCAGCCTGTACGGCACCGGCCTGTTCCAGGACGTACAGCTCGAGCGCGATGGCGATGCGCTGGTGATCGTGGTCAAGGAGCGTCCGGCCATCACCTCGTTCAGCCTCAAGGGCAACGAGAAGATCGGCGGCGACGAACTCAAGAAATCGCTCAAGGACCTGGGACTGGCCGACGGTGAGCTGTACAAGCGCGAACTGCTCGACCAGGTCGAGCAGGAACTGCGCCGGCAGTATTACGCCAACGGCTATTACGACGTCGCGATCGACACCACGGTCACCAACGAGCCCAACAACCGGGTGTCGCTGAAAATCCAGGTCACCGAAGGCAAGCCGACCAAGATCAAGTCGATCAACATCGTCGGCAACAAGGTCTACTCGGACAAGGAACTGCTGGCGCAGTTCAAGCTGGAGCCGACCAACTGGGTGCCGTTCCAGAAAAGCGACCGCTACTCCAAGCAGGAGCTGAATGGCGATCTGGAAACCTTGCAGTCCTACTATCAGGATCGCGGCTATCTGAAATTCGCGATCAACTCGGTGCAGGTGGCGCTGACGCCGGACAAGACGGCGATCTACATCACCATCAATGTCGATGAAGGCACCTCCTACACCGTCAAGAACCACAAGTTCTCGGGCGAGACCATCCTCAACCAGGATTACCTGAACGCGCTGGTCAGCACGCCGGACGGTTCGACCTTCTCGCGCAAGGAGGCGACCGACAGCGCCAACCGCATCGAGGGCGCACTGTCCGACATCGGCTATGCCTTCGCCAAGGTGACGCCGGTGCCCGAGGTCGACGAGGACAACAAGCAGGTCAGCATCAATTACTACGTCGAGCCGGGCAAGCGCGTCTACGTGCGGCACATCATCTTCAACGGCTACGGCACCACCAACGACGAGACCCTGCGCCGCGAAATGCGCCAGCTCGAGGCGGCGCCGTTCTCCAAGAGCGCCGTCGAGCGCTCGCGCGTGCGCCTGACGCGCCTGGCGTTCATCCAGGATGCGGACGTCGATACCCGGCCGGTGCCGGGCACCGACGACCAGGTCGACATCGTGTTCACCATCAAGGAACGTCCGCCGGGCTCGGTGCAGTTCGGCGTCGGTTATTCCGGCTCCGAGGGATTCCTGATCTCCGGCAGCCTGACGCATACCAATTTCCTCGGCACGGGCGATACGGTCAACCTGTCGCTGGACCACAACGCGGTGTCCAAGAGCGTCAACCTGGCCTGGACCAACCCGTATTTCACCGAGGACGGCATCAGCCAGACGGTCTCGCTGTTCTACCGCAAGTCCAGCGCGCTGGTGCGTTACGCGTCGAGCTTCAACGCCAACATGTTCGGTGGCGGCCTGACCTACGGCATCCCGCTGTCGGAGTACACCAGCCTGCGCGCCGGCTTCGCCGTGCAGCAGACCGCGATCGAGACGTTCCCGCTCAGCACTTCCGACGAAGTTGAGCAGTTCGTCGTCGAGAACGGCTCGCGCTTCACCACCTTCAAGCTGCAGACCGGAATTTCGCGCGACACGCGCAACCGCACTTTCTTCGCCAACTACGGTTCTCTGTACCAGCTGAACTTCGACTTCACCGTGCCGGGCAGCGAGCTGCGCTACTACAGCTTGAGCTACCGCGGACAGCAGTATGTCCCGCTGTTCTACAAGTTTTTCCTCGAGGCCAATACCTCGATCGGCTACGTCGACACCTACGGCGGCACCAGCAGCGTGCCGCCGTACGAGAACTATTTCGCCGGTGGCCCGCAGACCGTGCGCGGCTACACCGACGGCACGCTGGGACCGCTGGATACGCCGTTCCGCAATCCGTTCGGCGGCAAGCTGCGCACCACCGCGCAGATGAACTTCGTGGTGCCGATGCCGTTCCTGCCGACCGACGGCAAGTCCACCCGTGCCGAGATGTTCTTCGACATCGGCAACGTGTTCGCGCAGCCGGACCAGTTTGCATTTGGCGATCTGCGGCAATCCGCGGGCGTCGCGTTCTCGTGGTTCACGCCGTTCCTCGGCCTGCTGGACCTGAGCTATGCGTTCCCGCTGAATCCGCAGACGCATGACCGCACCGAGCGTTTCCAGATTTCCTTCGGTACCGGTTTCAATTGAGTTTCTGGCCGAAACGGATGCGGCAATCGGATGAGTTTGGTCACCCCCGCGCGGCGCAAGACCGCGCAAACCCTGAGAACGAGAGGATGAAGCGTCACATGAACAAGATGAACCTGAGCAAGACCCTGGCCGGCCTCATCGCCGGCGCCGCGCTGATGATGTCGGGCACCGCCATGGCCGAGATCAAGATCGCCACCATCAACCTCGACCAGATCGTGCTGCAGTCGCCGCAGTACAAGGACGGGCAGGAAAAGATGAAGGCGGAATTCGGCAAGCGCCAGAGCGATCTGGCCGCCGATGCCAAGAAATTCCAGGACGACGTCAAGAAATTCCAGAAGGACGGCGACCTGATGAGCGCCGCCGACAAGGCCAAGACCGAGAAGGACCTCGGTTCGCGCCAGGTCGATCTGTCCTACCGCCAGCATCAGCTGCAGGAGGATTTCCAGAGCCGCGACAAGGACCTGACCACCGACATGATGAGCCAGATCAAGGCGGTGATCGTGCAGATCGCCAAGGACAAGGGCTATGACGTGGTGCTGCAGGACCCGGTCTACGCCACGTCGGCGGTCGACATCTCCGACGAAGTGCTCAAGCGCCTGCAGTCCAGCGCCAAGAAGTAGGCTGCACGTGTTCCGCCCACCTCCCGTCGGGGAGGTGGGCGGCGTTCGTTTGGGCGAATGGCTAATCCTCCGCGCCGGCAGGCAAACTTGCGGGCCGCCGCAGGATAGAATCCCCGTCGAGGCTTCATGAAAAGGGATCGTCAGACTCAGCATGTCCTACACACTTGGTGAAATCGCACAGCGCTTCGGGCTGGAGATCAAGGGCGACGCAGGGACCATGATTTCGGGGGTCTGCGGGCTGGTCCCCGGCAAGCCGGACTGCATCACGTTTTTGAACAACCCGAAGCTGCGCGGGCAACTGGCGGCGACGCAGGCGGCTGCCGTGATCATCGGACCGCGGGATGTGCCGGCGTTTACCGGCAATGGCCTGGTTGCGCCGGATCCGTATCTGGCCTACGCCCGCATAGCCGGCTTGTTCGACCGCAGCCGTGAATTCACGCCCGGCGTGCATGCCTCCGCCGTGGTCGCGGCATCGGCCCGGATCGGCGAGGGCTGTTGTATTGCTGCTAACGCGGTGATCGAAGAAGGGGTTCGCATCGGCGCGAATTCCTACATCGGCCCCGGCTGCATCGTCGGTCGCGATGCGCAACTCGGCGAGCAGGCGCGGCTGGTGGCGCAGGTCAACATCGGACACGATGTCCGCATCGGCAAGCGCTGCTACTGTCAGCCGGGCGCCGTCATCGGCTCGCGCGGGTTCGGCAATGCAATGGGACCGAAAGGCTGGGAGGAAGTGCCGCAGCTCGGCACGGTGGTGATCGGCGACGATGTCGAGGTCGGCGCCAACACCACCATCGATCGCGGCGCCATCGACGACACCGTGATCGGCGATAATGTGCGCCTCGACAATCAGATCCAGATCGCCCACAACGTGCAGATCGGCGCGCACACCGCGATTGCGGCCTGCGTGGGCATTGCCGGCAGTGCCCGCATCGGCGCGCGCTGTATGATTGCCGGCGCTGCGGTGATCAACGGTCATATCGAGATCGCCGACGACATCGTCGTCATGGGTTATGCCATGGTGACCAAGTCGTTGCTGGTCAAAGGGGTCTATGGCAGCGGCATGCCGGCGGACAATGCGCGCGAATGGCGCAAGCAGATCGCGCGCGTGCGGCGGCTGGAACATACCGAGGCGCGTCTGCGCAAGATGGAGCAGCACCTGGGCATCAAGTTCAAACTGTTGGACGGGGACCATGACAGTGAGTGAAACCATTTTCAACATCCGCGACATCATGGGCATGCTGGCCCATCGCTATCCTTTCCTGCTGGTGGACAAGGTGATTGCCTATGAAAAGGACAAGTCGCTGACGGCAATCAAGAACGTCACCTTCAACGAGCCGTTTTTCCCGGGGCACTTCCCGGGATTGCCGACCATGCCCGGCGTGCTGATCATCGAGGCCCTGGCGCAATCCTGCGGCCTGCTGACGTCGCAGGACACCGGCATCCGCGGCGACGACGGCAAGATTTTCTATTTCGCCGGCATCGAAAACGCGCGCTTCAAGCGCATCGTGGTGCCGGGCGACCAGTTGACGCTGCACGTCGAAGTGCTCAAGAACAAGCGCGGCGTCTACAAGTTCAAAACCACCGCGAGCGTCGACGGCGAACTGGCCTGTGAAGCCGAATTGACCTGCGTCATCAAGGACACGGATCGCGTGTCCGGCGGCAGCGGCCAATGAGCGAGGGCGCCGCCACCCCGATGATTCATGCCACCGCGATCGTCGATCCCACCGCCCGCCTGCACGCCAGCGTACAGATCGGGCCCTACAGCATCATCGGTGCCGGCGTCGAAGTCGGCGAGGGCACCTGGATCGGTCCGCACGTGGTGCTGACCGGGCCGATGAAGATCGGCCGCCACAACAAGATCTACCAGTTCGCCTCGATCGGCGAGCTGTCGCAGGACCTCACCGCCAAGTCCGATCAGCCGACCTGCACGGTGATCGGCGATCACAACATCATCCGCGAGTACGTCACCATCCAGCGCGGCACGATGAAGGAATACGAGACCAAGCGCGGCGAGACCCGCATCGGCGATCACAACCTGATCATGGCGTACTGCCATGTCGCGCACGACTGCTGGGTCGGCAACCACAGCATCTTCGCCAACAACACCAGCCTGGCCGGGCACGTGCATATCGGCGACTGGGTGGTGATGGGTGGCTTCACGCTGATCTACCAGTTCATGAAGATCGGCGATCACGCGTTCACCGCCTACAGTTCCGCGATCACCGGCGACGTGCCGCCGTTCGTGACCGTCTCCGGCAGCCCGGCCGAGCCGCGCATCGTCAACAAGGAAGGCATCAAGCGGCGCGGCTACAGCGCCGAGGATATCGACCAGATCGAGGCCGCGTTCAAGCTGATCTACCGTTCCAACAAGGTGCTGGCCGACGTCAAGCTGGAGCTGGCCGAGATGGCCAGGTCGAGCAAGCACGTGCAGCAGATGCTCGACTTCATCAACACCAGCAAGCGGCTGGCGCGCTAGGGCGCCGTGCGCCTGTGAGATCCGAGACGCAGGGCGACGGACGTGGGCCACGCAGGTTTGCGCTGATCGCGGGCGAGCTGTCCGGAGACATCCTCGGTGCGGCGCTGATCCACGCGCTCAAGGCGCGGTTTCCGCAAGCGCGGTTCTACGGGGTTGCCGGCCCGCGCATGATCGCCGCGGGTTGCGAGGCCATCGCCAGCATCGACGAACTCTCGGTGATGGGGCTGGTTGAAGTCGTCAAGGTGCTGCCGCGCATCCTGCGCCTGCGCGCGTCGCTGCTCCAGCGCTTTTCCGCCGATCGGCCGGACGCGGTGATCGGCATCGATGCGCCGGATTTCAATCTCGGGCTCGAACGCAAGCTGCGCGTGCAGGGCATCAGGACCGTCCACGTCGTCAGCCCGACGGTCTGGGCCTGGCGCGAGGGCCGCGTCAGGAATATCGCCCGCGCGGTCGACCTGATGCTCTGCCTGTTCCCCTTCGAGCCAAAGTTTTATGCGGCGCACGATGTGCGCGCGGCGTATGTCGGCCATCCGCTGGCCGACCAGATCGACGACAGCGTCACGCCGGCGCAGGCGCGTCGCGCGCTGGGCCTGGACGAGGCGGGACCGGTGGTGGCGATCCTGCCCGGCAGCCGCGGCGGCGAACTGAAATATCTCGCCGAAATCTTTGCCCGCACGGCGGCCTGGCTGCACGGACGCATGCCCGGCGTGCGATTCATAACGCCGATCGCCAAGCCGCAGTTGCGCGCGAGGATGCAGCAAGCGATCGCCGCGCACGCGCCGCAGGCGCAGTGGACCCTGCTGGACGGCCAGTCGCGCGAAGCCATGCGCGCCGCCGACGTGGTGCTGCTGGCGTCGGGCACCGCGACGCTGGAGTGCTTGCTGCTGGGGCGGCCGATGGTGGTGTCCTATCGCGCCTCGGCGCTGACCGCGATGATCGTGCGGCGGCTGCTGAAGGTCGGGCAGGTGAGCCTGCCCAACCTGCTGGCCGGACGGCCCGACATCGTGCCCGAGCTGCTGCAGGAAGATGCCACGCCGGAATGGCTGGGACAGGAGCTGTACTGCCTGCTCAACAACCCCTGGCTGCGCCAGCGCCAGACCGGGCAGTTCGACGCGGTGCGTGCCGAGTTGCGGCGCGATTCGGCAGCGCTGTCGGCCGCGGCGATCGCCGGATTGCTCGATGCAGGGGGC
>DATMTG010000236.1:0-3193 GCA_035565075.1 Stenotrophobium sp. | reverse complement strand
TAAGGGAGTATAGGGTCAAAAGCCTTATCGAGGGTTCGAATCCCTCTCTCTCCGCCATGCCGGACCCGAGGGTCCGCAAAATCGACAACCCGGATTTTCTTTCAACGCCTGCAGGTTTCGGCCGGCACGTGGCCATGCGGCGCGTCGAACCCTGGCGATGCGACCCCGCGGCGAAATGCGAATTTCCGGGAGTTTGCTTAAGCTTGCATTACCCGAAATCCTGCGCTGCCCGGCGGCGCGAAACAAACGTAAGGTGCAAGCTATGGCGCAGGCATGCTGCAAGGCCTGGGTGCTGGGACTGTTGCTCAGCCTGTCGGTGTGGCCGGCGCTGGCGGATTCCAGTGCCACGGCGAATGCCGCCCTGGATGCGCCCGCCACCGCAGCCGTGCGCCAGGCCAGCCTGTCGTTCCGCGATCTCGGCTTCTATAACGCGACTCAGCTCAGGGGCACCGACGGCAAGATGACGCTGCCATTCGGCGTGCGGCTCGACGAGGTGGTGACCAAGGCCCGGCTGCATCTCGATTTCACCTGGTCGCCGGCGCTGCTGCCGGCCTTGTCGCATCTCAAGATCATGCTCAACGGCGAAGTGGCGGCGACCGTGCCGCTGCCGCAGGCGCAGGCCGGGCACGAGGTGATCAGCGACATCGACCTCGATCCGCGCCTGTTTACCGATTACAACCAGCTGTCGATCCACCTCATCGGCCATTACACGATGGAGTGCGAGGATGCGATGCACTCCAGCCTGTGGGCCTCGATCAGCAGCAGCAGCCGGCTCGACCTGACGCTCAAGCCGCTGGACCTGCACGACGACCTGGCCCTGCTGCCGGCGCCGTTCTTCGATCGCCGCGACAGCAGCGAGCTGCAACTGCCGTTCGTGTTCGCCGCCAAGCCCTCGCTGGCCACCCTGCGTACGGCAGGCGTGGTGGCGTCGTGGTTCGGTGCCGAGGCGGGCTATCGCGGGGCCAGTTTCCCGGCGCTGCTCGACATCTTGCCGACGCGCCATGCCGTGGTCTTTGCCACCAACAGCGAACGGCCCTCGGGCCTGGACCTGCCGATGGTGCAGCAGCCGACCCTCGAGATCATCGATCTGCCGGCGAACCCCGCGGTGAAACTGCTGCTGGTGCTGGGCCGCGATGACGCACAGCTCAAGGAAGCGGCCGATGCGCTGGTGCTGGGACAGGTGATGCTGACCGGCCAGCGCGCCGAAGTGCTCAACGTGAAATACGGGCCGCGGCGTCCGGCCTACGATGCGCCGAACTGGCTGCGCACCGATCGTCCGGTCAAGTTCGGCGAGCTGGTCGACAATCCCGGCGATCTGCAGGCCACCGGCCACGATCCCGATCCGATCAAGGTCAACCTGCGGATCCCGCCCGACCTGCTGACCTGGAATCACAGCGGCGTGCCGATCGACCTCAAGTATCGCTACACGCCGCCGCTGGAAAAGGACAATTCGACGCTGACGGTGGGCATCAACAACCAGCTGGTGCAGGCGTTCCGGCTCAAGCCCAGCGGCAAATCCGAGGACTCCGGGCATTTCTTCGTGCCCTTGACGGATAGCGCGATGACGCAGGAACAGGAGTCGCTGCTGATTCCCGCATTCCAGATCGGCAGCAACAACCAGCTGCAGTTCCAGTTCGTGATCGATTACCACAAGCAGGGCATGTGCACGGACACCATTTCCGGCAGCGTGCGCTCGGGCATCGACCCGGACTCGACCATCGACCTGAGCGGCTTCCCGCATTACACGGCGATGCCCAACCTCGCGCTGTTCGCCAATGCCGGGTTCCCGTTCACCAAGTATGCGGACCTGGCTGAAACCGCCGTGGTGATGCCCCGGCAGCCGGCAAAGACCGACATCGATACCCTGCTGTTCCTGCTCGGACGCATGGGCCGCATGACCGGGGTCGCCGCGATGCGCTACCAGCTGGTGGATCAGGGCCAGGTCAAGAGCGTCGCCGACGATGACCTGCTGATCATCGGCGGCGGCCGCAAGGATGACCTGCTGGCGCAATGGGACAAGAGCCTGCCGGCGATGATCGAGCAGGGGCGCCGCTCGCTGTCGCCGCTGTCGCGCGCCAGCAAGTACTCCACCGAGGTGCTCGGCGGCGAGCGCAAGAACCTGTCCGAGTGGAAGGTCGCGTTCGATGCCAACGGCCCGCTGGCGGCGCTGTTCGGTTTCGAGTCGCCGCTCACGGGCGGTCGCAGCGTGGTGGCCATCGCCTCATCGACGCCGGATGCCGAGGCGGCCGCGATCGGCAGCCTCCAGGACAACGGACTGGTCAGCCAGATTCGCGGCGACACGGTGTTCATCCGCGGCCAGGATATCGGCAGCTACCAGACCGGCAACGTCTATTACGTCGGCCACCTGTCCTGGCAGATGAGAATCTGGTTCTACCTGTCGCAGCATCCGCTGCTGCTGACGCTGATGGGCCTGCTGGCCGGGCTGCTGCTGGCGTTCTGGCTGTACTGGTACCTGCGCAGCGCCGCCGCGCGACGCATGACCTACTGAGTGCGTGGCATGGCCGGCCCGTTGCGCGCCGCACTGCTGACGGCGATGTTGCTGGCGGGGGTGCCTGCGACGGTGGCGGCATCCTGTGCGCCCTGGCCGCAATGGCAGGCGTTCAAGGCCGGCTATCTCAGCGACGATGGCCGCGTCATCGACGGCAGCACACCGCAGAAGATCACCGTCTCCGAAGGACAGGCCTATGCACTGTTCTTCGCGCTGGCGGCCGATGACCGCAGTGTCTTCGACAAGATCCTGCGGTGGACCGAGGACAACCTGGCGCAGGGGGATTTCACCGCGCACCTGCCGGCCTGGCAGTGGGGCCGTCGCAGCGACGGCAGCTGGGGCGTGCTCGACAGCAATTCTGCATCCGACGCCGACCTCTGGATCGCCTACGATCTGGCCGAAGCCGGACGGCTGTGGAAACAGCGCCGCTACCGCATCCTCGCCGAGCTGATCGGCAAGCGCATCCTGCGCGAGGAAACCGCGGACATTCCCGGTCTCGGCCTGAGCCTGCTGCCGGGACCGGTGGGTTTCACGAAAGGACCGGGGTTGTGGCGGCTCAACGCCAGCTACCTGCCGGTACAACTGCTGCGCGGCTTGCACCGCGCATTCCCCGACGAGCGCTGGCCGGAGCTGATCGAGCCGTCGATCAGGCTGATCGAGGCGTCGGCCCCGCAGGGCTATGCC
>DATMTG010000235.1:0-2442 GCA_035565075.1 Stenotrophobium sp. | reverse complement strand
GGGGGGACACCATGATGCGCCGAAGCGTGACAAGGTCAAGACATAACCAAATAACTTTTTAGTCGCTGCGACTTGGAGCGGAAGCGCAGCGACAATCCCAGTGCGGCAACGGCCAGGCCTGCGGTCAGACCCCACCATAATCCGCTCGGCCCCAGGCCCGCGCGAAACGCGAGCCACAGGGCGACCGGCATGCCGACCAGCCAATACGCGGCAACGGTAATCAGCATCGGGATGCGCGTGTCCTTGATGCCGCGCAATGCGCCATTGGCGGTGACCTGCAATCCGTCGAACAACTGGAATGCTGCAGCCAGGCACAGGTAAGCGGCGGCGATCGAAACGATCTTGCCGTTGTCGGTGTAAAACCCGGCAATGAACGCGGGGAACAGCAGCATCAGTGCCGCATTGGAAGCGGCATTGATCGCCCCCAGGCACATTCCGACATAGCCACGCTGGCGCGCTTCGGCCGGATCGCCCGCGCCGACCGCATGACCGACACGCACGGTGGTCGCCAGTCCCACGCCCAGGGGAATCATGAACATCACCGAGGCGAAATTGAGCGCGACCTGATAGGCCGCCACGGCTTCGTCGCCAAAGCGCGCCATCAACAGCGACACCGCCACGAACAGCCCCGCCTCGGCGGTCAGGATCAATCCGATGGGAATCCCGAGCCGCAGGATTTCGCGAGCTTCCCTTTCGAGATGCGGCCGCACCCGTTGCAGGATCTGGAAGACGCGCAGCGGCTCATGCCAGGAATACTGCACGGCCAGTACCGCGGCCATCAGCAGCGAAGACAGCGTGGTCGCCCACCCGCAGCCGACCGCGCCCATGGCCGGAAATCCGAACTTGCCGTACATGAAAATCCAGTCGAACAGCAGGTTGCTGCACAGCCCGACCACGCCGGACCAGAAGATCGGGCGCGTCGTGCCCACGCCTTCGGCGGTGTAGCGCAGAACGAACCAGATGCAAAAGCCGAAACTGCTCCAGCTGTAGGCCCGGAGAAACTGCACCGCGGTGGTGGCGGTGTCCGGCACCAGGCCGATGTGCGTGAGGATCGGCGCCGCCAGCAGGTGCGCAGTCGCCGTCCACAGTGCCGCGAGCCCCACGGCCAGCAGCAACGCTTCTCGCACGAACGCGCCGACCCGCAGGTCGGCATGGCCGGCGCCGGCGCGCTGGGCGACGATCGGCGAGCAGGCCATCAGCACGCCCATCATGAACACGAAGAACGTGACGTTGAGATTGCTGCCCACGGAAACCGCCGCGAGCGCAGCGTCGCTGATGCGGCCCGCCATCACCGTATCGATCGTCCCCATGCCAACGCCCGCCATCTGTGCGGCGATCAGCGGTACGGCGATGCGCAGATTGGCACGCACTTCGGCGCGGAATGAACTCGATGAAATCATGCTGGTTGTCTTAGGCGTACTGCCACGCAGCGGGCAAGCATACGTGATTCGGCCCGACCCGGCCGACCGTATCCTGCGCGCAGTCCGTCGGCCGGAATTGCCCGCTGGTCTTGCCGATAGCCTCTTTATTTTTTTCAGGCCGTGACCTGAAGCCTGCCCCGATCGTCAGGTCGGCAACCACTAGTGGTCACGCCATGTACCATCAGTTCCAAATCGTCGACGAACAACGCCTGAGAAGGCGCCTGCGCATAAAACCGATGCAGCTGGCCGCGATCTTCATCGCCGGCAGCGCATTCGGCTACAGTTTTTCCAGCATCTCTCCCGGGGGTGCGCTGGCCGCGGCCGATTTATCCGTAACCCCCGCCCATGCGTCCACGCCCGCCCTCGTGTCGGCAGAGCCCTGGTGCAATCCACACCAGGCCCGGCTGCGCCTGAGCTGCAGCCTCGACACCCTCACGCACTGAGCCGCCGTTTCATTCGTTGAACTTTGGCAAACATGGCTGGCCGGTGCAGTAACATGACCGTCCACCCTGCGCGGTTACGAAGCCTCAGTCCACATGTCCACGCCGATCTACCTGGTCCTGGTGACCTGCCCGACAGACGCCGCCGAATCACTGGCGGAAGCGCTGGTGGAAAAACGGCTTGCGGCCTGCGTCAACATCCTGCCGCAGATCAGGTCGGTCTATCGCTGGTCCACGCCGCAGCCGGCGACCTCGCAAGCTGCGGAGCGCAAGGCCACGGAGATCTGCAAGGATGCGGAATCGTTGTTGCTGATCAAGACCGCGCAAAACCGTTATGAAGCGCTGTGCGCAGGGATACTGGCCCTGCACCCCTACGAACTTCCGGAGATCGTCGCGGTCAATCCGGAACGGGGCCACGCGCCTTATCTCGAGTGGGTCCTCGCCGCCACAGGCTAAAATGCCATCCATCATGCAAGTGAAAAAATACGCGGCACGGCTGCTGCTGGTAACCCTGCTGGGCCTGTCGCCCCTGATCGCGAACGCCGACCCGTGGCTGAAAACGCCTGCGGACGGCCCGCAGA
>DATMTG010000234.1:0-6156 GCA_035565075.1 Stenotrophobium sp. | reverse complement strand
CCGGTCGAGCCGCCGCGGGAACTGCGCCCCGTGGTCCCGGTGCCGACGCCCGTTCCGGCACACAGGCCGGTCGCGCATCCGGCGCCATCGAGCGCCAGCCGGCCGGCGGCATCCGCCGCCAGCGCCGCGCCGGCATCGGCGCATGCATCGGACGAGGATCAGGTGCTTGATGACGTGGTGGGCCGCATCCGCGACAACTGGCTGGAGCCGCCCGGCGTCGGCAACAGTTTCCGTTGCCGCCTGCGCCTCGACTATGCCGCCGGCGGCAGGATCATTGCCGTGCATTTCCTGCAAGGCTGTGGCGGCGGCCCGGCGCTGGACGACTCGGTGAAGCGCGCGATCTGGAAAACCGGACTGCTGGACGACAAGCGCGACGCCGGCAGTCTCGAAATCGAGTTCACGCCATGATCTTTCGCGGCCTGTTGCTGCTCGCGCTCGCTATCGCGACCACCGCCCATGCCGATGCCAAACCGGCGCAGGACGGCAAAGCCGCCACGATTGCGGCAGTGGCGCCATCCTGCCGCGCCAGTACAAAACGGCTGGCGTCCGGCATCGTTGTTTTCCGCGATTGCGGCATCGCGCCGCAGATGATCGCGCTGCGTGGCGGGCATTACCGCATGGGCGATCTTGCCGGAGACGGCCAGCCCTACGAGCGCCCGGTGCACGAGGTGCGGACCCAGCCTTTTGCCCTCGGGCGTTTTGAAGTGACGCATGCCGAGTGGCAGGCCTGCGTCCATGACGGCGGCTGTTCGCAGCCGCATGAAGCCAGCGACGACGCACACGCGCGCTACCCGGTCGCGGGCGTGTCGTGGATACAGGCGCAGGCTTACGTCGACTGGCTGGCGGCACGCACCGGCAAACCCTACCGGCTGCCGAGCGAGGCGGAGTGGGAATATGCGGCGCGTGCCGGCAGCGAGGAGCGCTATCCCTGGGGCAGCTACGATCCGGATCCCTGCGCCCACGTCAACCTGCTCGATGCCAGTGGCCGGCGCGGACACCCGGAACGCTACTGGGCCGAGAAGTGCGACGACCATTACGCCGCGGCGGCGCCGGTGGGCAGTTTCCCGGCAAATGCCTGGGGCTTCCACGACATGCTCGGCAACGTCTGGGAGTGGGTCGCCGATTGCTGGCATGCCGACTACAGGGGCGCGCCGGGCGATGGCTCGGCCTGGTTCTCGGCGGCCTGCCGCAAGCACGTCAACCGTGGCGGCGGCTGGGGCAACAACCTCCACGCGCTGCGCCTGTCCAGCCGCGATGCGGACCCGGGCGATGCCTATGACGCCGGGCTCGGGTTCCGCGTCGCGCGGGCGCTGACGCATGACGAACTGCCGCAGGCCGTGGCCGTCGCGCCGGATACCCCGCCGCCGCCGGTGCCGGTGTTCCTGACCCGCGCCCAGAGCAGGGCGCTCGCACGGACAGCGCCGCCGCCGGTGCCGGTCGCGCCGCCACCGCCTCCAGCGACATCGCTGGCGCTGGTGCGGCAGTTCGAGGTGCATGTCACCGTGAACGGCCGGCAGTCGTGGCAGAACGGGCTGCAACATACGCAGGGCAATACCCGCCAGGACTATGTGCTGAGCACGCGCCTGCGCTCCGACGGCATTCTCTACGGCGACAACCTGCTCGACCCCGACCAGACCCGGCGGCTGGCGATCAAGCAGCAGTTCCTGGCGCGCGAAGGGCTGATCCGGCTCAAGGCGCTGAACGGCGGCCGGCTGCCGCGCAACGCCGCAGAACTCTCTGCGCTCACCGCGAAGATCAGCAGCGGAACGCCGGATTGCATGAACGAGACGCAGTGCAATCGTGAAGAGGGCGAGCGCCTGGCCGCGTTGCAGGCGCTGCAGGATAACCCCGCCGAAGACCTCGATGCGCTGATCGCCGCGCCCGCCACCGGCGAGGCTGCGCGCTGGCTGTATTTCTTCGGCTACGCCGGCTGTCCGAACCGCATCCATATCGCCAGCGACACGCATATCGCCGGCGAACGCGCCTACGACCGCCGCAAGCGCAATCTCTTGCCCTGGTCGCTGGACCGCAGCGCCGACAGCGACGGCAGCGCCGCCGACAAGACGGCGCTGTGCCAGCGCTATACCGCGACGGTCAATATCCGCACCGGCGAGGTCGACCTTGAAAACCTCTATATCCCGTCGCCGGCGGGCGTCACCGTACGCACGCTCAACGGCAGCGCCGAGCGGATCGAGGAAAATCTCCCGGTGGCAGCCGAAATGATGGCCTGGGCCAGCGCCCGGCTGCACCATGCCAGCGAGATCCTGCACGCCGCCGATACGCTGACGGCAAATGCTCCGTTCGATGGCGACTACACGGTGCTGGGCCGTTTTGACGGCAAGCTCGACGTGACGCTGGACTGGTCGTTCGAGCCTGTCGCCGGCGCGCCGCTGGCATCGATTCCGCCTGCCACGGCGACCGATCCACCCTAGACATCCAAACGGACGATGCCCGGACGGCAGGGAGCTTGCAGTATCGGGCCACTCTATTGTGTGCAAGTGATGGACCCATGACGGACTCAACCTCGAACAGCGCTGCCTTCACGCCGATCGAAATCGGCCCGCTGCGGCTGCGCAACCGCTTCATCAAGGCCGCCACCAACGAGGGCATGGCCAAGGGCGGCGTGCCGTCGAAGGCGCTGGTCGAACATCACCGCAGCATGGCGGCCGGCGGCGCGGCGCTGACCACGGTGGCGTACTGCGCGATCAGCGCCGACGGCCGCACCTTCGAGGACCAGGTGCTGCTCGACGATGCCAGTCTCAAGCATCTGCGCGTGCTGACCGACGCGGTGCACCGCGAGGGTGGTGCGGCCTGCGCGCAGATCACGCACGGCGGCGCGTTCACGTTCCTGCCGAAGCTGTCGACCCGCTATCCGCTGAGTTCCTCCGGCGGCTTCAATCCGCCCGGCGTCATCAGCGGGCGCCTGTTCAAGACCGCGATGACGCACGCTGATCTCGAGCGCGTCGCCGGCGAGTTCGTCGCCGCCGCGCGCCGCGCGCGGCAGGCCGGGTTCGATGCCGTGGAAATCCACATGGGCCACGGCTACCTGCTGAGCCAGTTCATCTCGCCGCTGTACAACAAGCGCAAGGACGAGTACGGCGGCAAGACCGCGGCCGAGCGCGTGCGCTACCCGGTACTGGTGCTGCGGCGCGTGCTCGAGGCGGTCGGCAAGGAGATGGCGGTGATCTGCAAGATCTGCGTCACCGAAGGCGCGCGCGGCGGCGCCACCGTGACCGACGCCGTGCAGGTGGCGCAGGCGCTGGAGGCGGCCGGCGCGCACCTGATCGTGCTCAGCGGCGGCATGAACGTGGAATCGCCGTGGACCATCTTCGGCAGCAACATGCCGAAGGCGGCGACCGACGTGATCGACAACCCGGTGATCAAGTTCGCCACGCGCATGATGAAGCTGTGGGAGCCGAAGGTGCCGTTCCATGAAATGTATTTCCTGGAATATTCGCGCCAGGTGCGCGCGGCGGTGAAGCTGCCGCTGGCCTACCTGGGTGGCGCCAAGTCGATGGCGGGCGTCGAACAGGCGATGCACGACGGCTTCGATTGCGTCGTGATGGGCCGCGGCCTGATTCACGATCCCGACCTGGTCAACAAGTTCCGCAGCGGCGAAGCGACCGTCTCCGGCTGCACCGCCTGCAACGAGTGCGTGGTGATGATGTACACGCCGGGCGGCACCGGCTGTGTGCTGCGCCCGCCCAATGATGTCGCGCTCAACCGGACGCCGGCGGCGTCCTGAATTCTTTGCGGGGAACTCCTGTGACGACAGTCGCGTGGTGTGAGCAGCACCTGCCCGATCTCAAGGGCAAGCGTGCGCTGGTGACCGGCGCCGCCGGCGGACTGGGTTACGAGACCGCAGCGGGCCTGGCCTCGCGCGGTGCGCAGGTGATCCTTGCGGACCGCAATGTCGAGGGCGGCGGCGCGGCGCTGCGACACCTG
Source organism: Stenotrophobium sp. (assembly GCA_035565075.1). Classification (GTDB taxonomy): domain Bacteria; phylum Pseudomonadota; class Gammaproteobacteria; order Nevskiales; family Nevskiaceae; genus Stenotrophobium. Next base: position 2,211 of record DATMTG010000234.1, on the reverse strand, counting down.
CGCCAGGAAGTGCCGGGCGCCCGTGCCGATTTCCGGGCGGTCGATCTGGCCGATCTCGCCAACGTGCGCAAGTTTGCCGAGGTGCTCAACGCCGACGCGCAGCCGCTGGACATCCTCGTCAACAACGCCGGCATCCTGCCGCCGCTGCAGCGGCGCACCACGACGGACGGCTTCGAGCTGAAATTCGGCATCAACGTGCTGGGGCATTTCGCGCTCGACGGCCTGCTGCTGCCGGCGTTGCTGCGCAGTGCCGCGCCGCGCGTGGTGTGGGTCAGCAGCCTGGTGCACCGGCATGCGAAGATCGACTTCGACGACCTGCAGGCCGAGCGCAGCTACGCGCCGCAGCGGGCCTACAACCAGGCCAAGCTGGCCTGCCTGATGCTGGCGCTGGAACTGGACGCGCGTGCGCGCAGCGCCGGGGTGACGCTGGCGGGCATCGCCGCGCATCCGGGCGTCGCCAAGACGCCGCTGGGCGACAGCCGCAAGGGTCAGGCCCGCAGGAAATTCGCCGACCGGCTGACCGATGCCGCGTTCTGGCTGGCGATGAACGTTTTCAGCCAGCCGCAGGATCGCGGCGCGCTGCCGATCCTCTACGCCGCCGCATCCGCGCTGGCCGAGCCGGGCGGCTTCTACGGGCCGGACGGATTTGGCCAGATGCGCGGCAAGCCGGTGCCGGTGAAAGCCTCCGCGCCGGCGCTGGATGCGGCGCAACGCCAGCGCCTGTGGCAGGCATGCGAGCAGCTCACGGGCGTGAGTTACGAAAAAATAAAATAAGAAGGAGAGAACGCGGTGAAGATATTTCGCAGGGTCCTGCTGCCCGCGGTCCTCGTGGGCGGCGGGCTGATAGCGTCGTTGCCGGCATGGGCCAGGGTCGCGGCCGACAAGGCCGCCGAACTCGATGGACCGAAGCTGACCTGCCTCGGCGCCGAGCGTGCCGGCAGCGCCGATGGCGTCGCCACCTACACCGGAAAATATCTCGGCAGCTGGCCGGGCATGAAGAATGCCTCAGGCTACGACCCCGGCCCGTATGCCGCCGAGAAGCCGCTGTTCACGATCACGGCGCAGAACATGGCGCAGTACGCCGACAAGCTCACCGCCGGCCAGAAGGCGCTGCTGCAGGAGTACCCGCAGGATTTCCGCATGAACGTGTACCCGAGCCATCGCGATTTCCGCAATCCCGACGAGTCCTGCGCCATCGCCAGGAAGAACGCGGTCTCGGCCGAGGTCGTGCACGACGGCAAGGGCGTGTCCGGCACGCTGGGCGCGATCCCGTTCCCGTTTCCGCAGAGCGGGCTGGAGGCGATCTGGAACGTGGTGTTCGCCTATCGCGCATGGAGCGAGGCGGTGACCTACAAGACCGCGGTGGTCTATCCCAACGGCAACATCACCTGGGGCAAGGCCAAGTTCATCGACATGGCGCCACACGGCGATGCGCCGGGCTCGATGCAGGACAAGATCGCCGCGTATTTCTACATCAGCTATCTCGAACCCGAGCGCGATCGCGGCATGACCGCGGTCGGCTATCAGCCGCTGGATTTCTCCGCGGGCAGCGCCAACTCCTGGCAGTACCTGCCGGGCCTGCGGCGCGTGCGCCAGGCGCCGGAGGTCGGGTTCGACTACCCGGTGCCGCCGGCGGGCATGCACGTCTCCGACGAGGACGGCCTGTTCAACGGCTCGCCCGAGCGCTTCAGCTGGAAGATCGTCGGCAAGAAGGAAATCTACGTGCCCTACGACAACTTCCGCATCAACGATCCGAAGATCGGGCTCGGCGACCTGGTGCGGCCGCATGCGATCAATCCCGAATACGAGCGCTACGAGCTGCACCGCGTCTGGGTGATCGAGGGCACGCTCAAGCCCGGCCTGCGCCACGTCTACGGCAAGCGCACGATCTACGCCGACGAAGACACCTGGATGGCGCTGTGGGCCGACAACGACGACACCCGCGGCAAGCTCTGGCGCGCCAGCTACGTCAACTATTTCTACTCGCCGGAATCGAAGGCCTTCCAGCGCGGCGTCACCGTCTACAACGATCTCAACGCCGGCGCCTACGAGGCGACCTACCTGGTCAACGATGCGGGCGACGACGGGTGGCGGCTCAACCGCAAATACCCGCTGTCGATGTTCACGCCCGAAGCGGCGGCGCGCGGCGGGCATTGAGCGTCGGCGCCGGGATTTCACGCCACCCGCTCTGCCGTCACGGGCGCGAAATGT
>DATMTG010000233.1:0-2669 GCA_035565075.1 Stenotrophobium sp. | reverse complement strand
CGGGCCCGCCGCCGGGCATGCCCGCCGGGGCAGCGCGATGAACTTGCTCGCGTCGGACCGTCCGCTGCAGCGCGCCACCGTGCGCGCCGACCAGCATGGCGGCGCCTGCGACGTCGGCGTGGCTACCGTCCTGAGCAGCGCGGGCGCATTCGAGGCCAGCGCCGAGGAGCGCAAGCTGCTCTGCCTGTTGAGCGATGGCCGCCTGCTCGTCGCCGAGGGGCAGAGCCTGAACCGCCACGTGCTGTCGTATATCGCGCGCCTGGAAAAGATGCGCCAGTCGTTCCAGGTGACGTTCGCCCGGATCGAGGTCATCGCCCGGGCCTACCAGGGCGGCGGCGGGGGCGCGCAACCCCAGCGCGAACACTCGCTCATGCAGGTGACGGCCAAGGACCTGCTCACACGGGCGTGCCAGGCGCGCGCGTCCGACATCCATATCCGCGTCCGCAAGGATTGCACCGAAACCTGGTTCCGCATTCATAACGACCTGGTGCCGAAAGGCGTCCAGACGCGCGAATACGGCGAGCGCCTGCTGGCGACGCTGTACGGCGCGATGACCTCCGTGTCGGACAACTCGTACAAGCCCATGGAGCGCCAGGACGCGGCGATTTCCGACCGCGACAAGCTGCCGCCCGGGCTGTACGGCGTGCGCATCGCCACCGCGCCCACCAGCGAAGGCGCGGTCATGGTGCTGCGCCTGCTGTACAACGACGCCGGCGACAACGTCGACCTGCGCCCGCTCGGCTTCAGCGATACCCACGCGACCCTGCTCCAGCAGATCAAGGAACAGCCGATCGGCATGAACATCATCAGCGGTCCCACCGGGTCGGGGAAATCGACGACCCTGCAGCGTATCCTGACCGGCGAGATCATCGAGGCGGGCGGCAAACTGCACGTGCTGACCGTCGAAGACCCCGTGGAATACCCGATCGAGGGCGCGGTGCAGACGGCCGTGACCAATGCCTGCACGGAAGCGGACCGCTCGCGCCAGTTCTCGGCGGCGATCTCGAATGCGATGCGGCTCGATCCCGACGTGATCATGATCGGCGAGATCCGCGATGCCGCGTCGGCGCAGAACGCGTTGCGCGCGTCGATGACGGGCCACCAGGTGTGGACGACGGTGCACGCCAACAGCGCGCTGGCGATCGTCGACCGGCTGGTCGATCTCGGCCTGCCGATGAGCCTGGTGGCGGACCACACGATCATCACCAGCCTGATCAGCCAGCGTCTCGTCAAGGTGCTGTGCCCGCATTGCAGCCGGCCGCTGGTCGACACGCCGGACGTGCTGCCGCCGGCGATGCTTGCCCGCGTCAAGCAGGCGGTCGGTGGCGCGTTGCCGCGGGTGCGCGTGACCGGCGACGGCTGCGCGCATTGCGCCATGCAGGGCACGGTGGGGCGGTCGGTGCTGGCGGAAGTCATCGTGCCGGACGACCAGTTTTTCAAATTCATCCGGGCGGGCGACAAGTGTGCGGCGGTCCGCTACTGGATCGAGCACCTGGACGGACGCCTGATGCTGGGCCATGCGATCGACAAGATCGCGGCCGGGCAGCTCGATCCGCGCATGGCGGAAAATGTGGTCGGCCACCTCACGATCGTGCCTGCGCTCGCGGCATCGACTTACTGGCGCGAGGCGATCCATGCGGCTTGACATCACCCGCGCCTGGGCGAAGACCCAGTTCTCGGCGTCGGCGCGCGTGCGCCTGTATCGCAAGATCGCCAAGATGCTCACCAACGGCCTGCCGTTGCTGCGGATCCTGGAAGTCCTGCGCGAACGCGCGTCGCACGATGGCCGCAGGCCGCAGGAACCGCTGGCGGTCGTGCTCGACGATTGCCGCCGGCAGGTGCAGAACGGCAGGATGCTGTCGGAAAGCCTGGAAGGCTGGGCGCCCAGGCCCGAGCGCATGATTCTGCTCGCCGGCGAACAGTCCGGCAACGTGGAGGCCGCGCTGCTGGCCGTCGTCGACGTGGTGCGGGCGCAGCAGCGCGTCCGGGCCGTCATCGTCGGCGGCTTGGTCTACCCATGCGCGATCCTGGCGCTGATCCTCGGCTACGTCTACCTGTTCGGCACCCGGGTGATCCCCGAGTTCACCCGCATCACCGATCCCACGACGTGGCATGGTCCGGCCCGGTCCCTGTACCTCATGTCCGAGGTGGTCCAGCACTGGATGCTCGCCATCGTCGGCGCGCTGCTGCTCGTCGCGGGCGGCATCGTCGCGGCACTGCCGCGCTGGCGCGGCAACCTGCGCGTGTTCGCGGACCGCTTCGCGCCGTTCTCGATCTACCGGCTGGTTGTCGGCAGCGGCTTTCTCCTGGCGTTCTCGGCCTTGCAGACGGCCGGCGTCACGGTCGAGAAGTCGCTCAGCCGCCTGTCCGACATGGCCGATCCCTGGCTGCGCGAGCGCATCGATGGCGCGTTGCTGGGGGTGCGCTCCGGCCTCAATTGCGGCGAAGCCCTGCGCAACGCCGGCTACGGTTTCCCGTCGGACGAAGTGATCGACGACCTCTGCGTGTACGCCGAGTTCCGCGGATTCGGCGAGGCGCTGAAGGTCATGGCCGACGAATGGCGGGAAGAGGGAATCGAGCAGATTTCCAATCAAATGAAGATTCTGAACGGCGTCGCCATGCTCGTGATGGCGGCCGTGATCGGTTGGCTGGTGACGGGATTTTTCGGC
>DATMTG010000232.1:0-1968 GCA_035565075.1 Stenotrophobium sp. | reverse complement strand
GCCCTGCCCGACGCGCTGGCCACGCTGGCCCTGCCGACCCGGCTGCGCCTGCGCAGCCGTCACATCACGCCGGCGCTGCTGCAAACGCTGCGTCCCGGCGACGTGCTGCTCGGCTGGCCCGCCGCTCCCGGTTTCGGGCCGCACGCGACCCTCGACCAGGCCACCCTGCTGTGGGGTGCCGCCAACGGTCAGACCATCCATGCGCGCGCGCGCATCGATTCCCACAACGTCATCCTGGAGAGCCGTCCCGTCATGGTGAACAACGACCCCGACCTGTCCCTGCGTGCCGCGACCGATGTCGCCGCCGCAGCCCCCGCCCCGATCGACGTCAGCGACGTCGAACTGCCGGTCCACATCGAAGTGGTGACGGTGAACCTGCCGATCGGGCAGATCGCCGCCCTGCAACCGGGCTATCTCCTCACCTTGCCGCTCGCGCTGGCCGACGCCGACATCCGGCTGGTGGCGCACGGCCAGACCCTGGCCTTCGGGGAGCTCGTCGCCATCGGCGACCAGCTCGGCCTGCACATCCGTCGTATCGCGAGCTCCGATGAACGCCTCGCCTGACATCGGTTCGCTGCTGGTCGCAGCGCTCGCGCTGGCGGTCCTGCCGTTCGTGGCGATGGTGGTCACGTCCTATACCAAGATCGTGGTGGTGCTGGGCCTGCTGCGCAATGCGCTCGGGCTGCAGGGCGTGCCGCCGAACTCCGTCCTCAACGGCGTCGCCCTGATCGTGACGTGCTTCGTGATGGCCCCGGTGGGCATGGAAGCCATGCACCGGGCCCACCTGTCGAACGAAACGCCGGCCGGGTCCCAGGTCATGCCGTTGCTCGACGCCGGACGCGAGCCGTTCCGGGACTTTCTCAAGGCCCATGCGACGACGCGCGAGAAGGCGTTCTTCCTGCGCTCGGCGCGCCAGATCTGGCCGCCCGGGCGCGCGGCGGAACTGAAGGAGGACGACCTGATCGTGCTGGCGCCGGCGTTCATCCTGAGCGAGCTGACCGCCGCCTTCAAGATCGGTTTCCTGCTGTACCTGTCGTTCATCGTGATCGACCTCGTCGTCGCGAACATCCTGATGGCGCTCGGCCTGTCGCAAGTCAGTCCGACGAACGTGGCGATCCCGTTCAAGCTGCTGCTGTTCGTTTCGCTCGACGGCTGGTCGATGCTGGTCCACGGCCTGATCTCCACCTACAAGTGACGTCATGGAATACGATAACCTCACCAACCTGACCGCCCAGGCCCTGAAGCTGTGCCTGATCGTGTCGCTGCCGGCCGTCGCCGTGGCGGCGCTCACGGGCCTAGTCGTCTCCTTCCTGCAGGCGATCACGTCGCTGCAGGATTCGAGCATTTCGCAAAGCATGAAACTGGTGATCGTCACCGTCACCGTCATGGTCAGCGCGCCGTGGGGCGGCATGGCGGTGCTGAGTTTCGCGCGCAGCCTGTGGGAGGTGATGTTCACATGAGCATCCCGCGCATCGGCGGCGGCTACCTCCCGCCCCTCTTACCCGCCGCGCCCGAAACGCCCAAGCCGTCGGGCACCGTCACCCAGACCGACCAGCCGACGCCGCAGCAACTCCTGCCGCTGCTGCCGCGCCTGCGCCGCCACGTGCTCGGGCAGACGGCCCGGAATCGCGCGACGGGGCGCAAGAAGCGCGGTGCCGACAACCCGCACGGCGCCGACCTCAGCGCCGAAAGCGAAGACCTGTTGATGATGCTCGAGCAGCATCTGACGCACGACGATAAGGACGTGTCGAAGAGCGGCGAACGCGGCGGGCGCGACCAGGGATCGTCGTCGCAGGGGCGCGACCCCGGCGGCGGCGGCGGCGGCGACTTCGCACGGCAACACGCCGCCACCGGCGACCAGACGCGCAACGGCATCCGCTGGACGATGCACGTCGTGCCGCGCCCGGTGCGCGACGAAGCGCGCCTGCTCGTCCAATGGCGTGCCGCGGCCACCGGCAAGGGCCCCCT
>DATMTG010000231.1:0-3971 GCA_035565075.1 Stenotrophobium sp. | reverse complement strand
AAGAAAAGGCCGGGTTGCCCCGGCCTGAAATGCACACGATGCCCTTGCGCGGGCATCCCCATCAAGGTGCGGTGGCGCTGCTCCGGATCTCGACCGCCTGCTGGAACGTCGGCCGGTTGAGCCACGGGATCGCCGGAACCGGAATGAAGCTGAACGAGGTGTGGCGCACCGAATCGTAATCTTCGACCGTGTGCCCGGTCGTACCGTATTGCGCGCTGGTCAGCGCCTTGCCATCCCAGTTGGCCTTGTTGGACAGGCCACCGAGATCGCTGAGGGCATCGGTCAGCGCGTCGAGGATGGCCTTGCGGCAGACGGCCGGGTCGCTCGAGCCGGCGCACTTGAGCTGGCGGTAACTGGCATGTCCCGGTGTGTCGAGGTCCATCTGGAACAGGCGCTTCATGTGCTGGAACCAGCCGCTCTCGAAGGCTGAACCCTGTGCGCGCGGCGCGTCGTAGCGGCCGACCAGTAGCGGCGCCCCCTTGCTCTCGAGGGACACCATCTGCGGCAACACTGTATCGATCAGGTGCGGATACCACGCGTCCATCAGCACGACCTGCGCGCGGAAATCGTAGACCCCGTCGCCATCGCGGTCGCGGCGATAGGCGCCCAGGCCTGGCGTGCCGTCGATCCACTGGCTGGAGCCGGCATCGATCCAGGCCTGCATCATGTCGACGACCGCCTGCTGGTCGGCGCTGAGCGGCCCCTGCTTCATGATCTGCAGCATATCCGGCAGCACGTCGAATCCGCGCAGGTCGGTATAGGCCGTATCCGCCATGATCTCGATCATGTTGCCGAGGTCGAACTTGCGCCCGCTGGCCTGAAACGCGGCGAGGCGCCGCATCAGCATGATCACGCGGTGCGTGGGACCGTGCGCGCCGTTACTGTCGGCGGCCCACCAGCCGGGCGCACCGCTGTTGTTCCAGTTGGCCATATAGCCCTTGGCCGGGTTGGTATCCTGGATATGCGCCGATAGCGGCAGGTATCCCGGCCACTCGAAATAGCCATCCAGCGGATCGCCCTGCGCCACCGGCGTCGTGCGCGGCGGGAACGGGACGCTGCCGCCGTAATTCGCCGGGTTGAAATTCCTGTCCGCCACCCATTCAAAACGGCCATCGCCCCACACCGGCAGATCCGGGTCCTGGCCGGGATCGCGCTGCGGGTACAGGCCGGACTGGATGTAGGCCAGGTCCTTGCTGTCGATGTAGAGCCAGTTGAAGGTGCTGGTCATCGAGTTGAACAGCTGCTTGAAACGCTGCTGCGTCATCTCCTTGCCAGTCGTGGTCAGCAAGGCGAACGGCGCAGCGGTATCGACATCGCTGAGGAAGGTCGAGCGCTGGCTGGAAACCACCACCGGCTCGCCGTTGTAGGTGGCGGTGCCGATCACCGGGCCATAGTGCGTGCGCAGGATATAGCGCTGCACCGCCTCCGGCGAGGTCGGCCCGCCCAGTGCAATGCTGGCGGCCGTCGGCGTGGCGGTCCAGGTGTCGGTGCGCTCGTAGAAGCGGATGCACTGGCCCTTGTACAGGTAGCCGTCGGCGTCGGGGAAACCGTCGCCGTTGGCGTCGTTGCGCGACGGCGTCGTGCCGTCGACGTTGCACAGCTTCGACACGCGCGTGTCGGTGAAGTCGCTGCCGGCGGAGGTCGGGCTCCAGGCGAAGTCGCGGCCGTGACCAATCACGATATAAGGCAGGTTGACGGTCGATATGCCGCGCGCCGCCAGTTCATAGGGCGTGCCGCCCTTGGACACCACCGCCGCCTCCCACAGCAGCTGCGGATTGAAATAGCCGGTCTGCGGGCCCATCACTGCGATCGGGTGGCCGCTCTGGGTCTGGCTGGCGGTGACGCCAATCCAGTTCGAGGTGGTCATCGGCAGGCCGAGATTGTTGAGCATGCGGTGCAGGCTGCCCAGCGGGTCGCTCGACGCGTAGAGCGTCGTGGTCGAAGCCGAGCCGGGTGCTTGCACCGCCTTGAGCGGCGGACGCAGCATCGCCAGCGGCGCGCCACCGCTGACCGGCGTGAACGGGCTGAGCGTCAGGCGGCTGAGCGCATCCAGCGGCGACGGCAGCGCGCCCAGATTCAGCAGCGGCACGCCGATGGCATCGGAATGCTTGAGGAAAGGTTCGGGCGTATAGCTGCCCGGATCCCAGATCGCCACCCCGGCCGGCAGCGTCTGCGGGCAATCCTCGTTGAGCGTCGGCGGCGATTCGGTCGCGAAGCGCTTGTCCAGAGTCTGCGGCGTGTCCGGTGCGTCGGCGTGGCGCAGGTCGCGCCACATCTCGCAGGCGGCCTTGGGCAGGCTCGTGGTGTTGGGGCCGATGCTGGGATCGAGCGTCTGCAGCAGATTGACGTTGTTGGCCTCGCCGCCGCCGCCGCCGCCGAGCGCCGACTGAATCAGCACGGCGTTGGCGACGATGTCGTTGACGGTAAACGGCCGCGGCGGAAACGCCGGCGGCACCTGCAGCGCCAGCGTCGCGTACTCCGGCGGAACCTCGGCAAGACCCTGCGGGGTCTCCAGATAGGCAATGTAGGCGTTCATGCCGGCCACGAAATTCTGCGCGTCGCTGAGGAACATGGCGCCCAGCGGGCCCATCTTCTGCACCGTGCGGTTGACCATGTCGGTCAGTTCCTGCTCGCTGTAGCCGGCGGGCGGCCCGAATTCCAGGTCGAGCCCGTAGGTGGTCGACGAGGGGCCGAGGAACTGCGAGGCCTGGCCACGGCCGGCGCGGCGCAGCACGTCGAACAGCCACAGGCGATCCTGTGCGGCGGCGAAGCCCAGGCCGTATTCGGCGGCTTCGCGGTCGTCGCCGGTGATGTAGGGCACGCCCCAGCCGTCGCGCTGGATCGTGACCGACTTGCCGTCGGCCGCGGTCATCGTGCGCGAGGACACGGTGTCTGCGGCCGACAGCGTGATGCCCGCCGGCTTGAAGTAATTGCAGGCCTGGTCGGAGGACTTCTGATGCTCGCCGATGTTCTTGGGCGGCGTACAGGTCGCGGACTTCAGCCCGGGCTTGGCGTAGGACAGGTCGCCGTACATGTCGAGCTGGTCGCGGAAATTCTTCGGGTACTGGATCGTCGGGATCTGGTCTACCGGCGCGCCGATGCCGCCGGCGGAGTTGCCGTTGCTGCCCGGCGGCACGATCGACAGGAAGATGTTGCCGGAAGAACTGCTGCCGCCATCGCCTGCGCCGGTGCCATCGCCCGTGCCGGCGTTACCGCTGCTGCCGTTGCCGGCCGTGGCGCTCACCGGCTTGCTGCTGCCGCAGCCGGCGAGCAGCGCCAGCGTCGCGACGGTCAATATGACGCCGCACTTCGTTGTAAGATTTCCCATGCTCTCCCCCTGCCGATTCGACCTGCACGCCCGGCCAGCGCCGTAGCGCCAACGATGGTAAATGATCCGCAATACGACGCTGCTAGGAACATTGACCTAACCTCGCCAGCGGTCCTGCCGGCGTCCGCAATCAGCCTGCCGAAACTGGCCGGCCTGCTTCAGGACTACGGACTGAACGTGTCGATGGTTGCAGCGCAGGCCGATATTCCCGGCAGCCACTGGGGCGACAGCGAAGCCGGCCTGATCGGCAATACGCTCTATCTGCGGCCGGATACCCCGGTGCACTCGGCCTTGCACGAGGCCTGCCACTACATCTGCATGGACGGCGCGCGGCGTGGCGCACTGCATACCGACGCAGGCGGCAGCGATACCGAGGAAAATGCCGTGTGCTACCTGCAATGCCTGCTGGCGGACCGGATCGACGGCTACAGCCGCGAACGCGTGTTCGCGGACATGGATGCCTGGGGTTACCACTTCATCCTCGGCAGTGCGCAGGCGTGGTTCGAACGCGACGCCGACGATGCCCGCGACTGGCTGCTGGCGCACGCCTTGATCGATACAGACGGCCGGCCCCTGCAGCGCTGCCGGCACGGTTGATTCTTGGAATTCCTGTCGCGGCGAGAGCGGTCTGACCGCATCGTCA
>DATMTG010000230.1:0-4844 GCA_035565075.1 Stenotrophobium sp. | reverse complement strand
CACCGAGGCGCGCAGCTGTTCCGACAGCACGTTGAGGTCGCCGACCGCCTTGGCAGTCTGGCTGGCGGAACCGGAGGTCTGCACGGCGATGTTGCGGATCACCAGCATGGTGCCGGAAATCTTGGTCGCGGCCGCGGACTGGCTGCGGGCCGCCGCCGAGATTTCCTGGATCACGCGCGCCAGTTCCTGCGAGGAGCTTTCGATCTTGGTCAGGGCCTGGCCCGCTTCTTCGGCGGATTTTGCGCCGCCGACGACGTTGGCGGTGGAGCGCTCCATCGAGATGATCGCCTCATTGGTGTCGGCCTGAATGGTCTTGACCAGGGTTTCGATCTGACGGGTGGCGGTCGCCGCGCGTTCGGCGAGGCGCTGGACTTCGTCGGCCACCACCGCGAAACCGCGTCCGGCGTCGCCGGCCATCGCGGCCTGGATCGAGGCGTTCAGCGCCAGGGTGTTGGTCTGTTCGGCGATGTCGTTGATCAGCTCGATGATGTTGCCGATTTCCTGGGACGATTCACCCAGGCGCTTGATGCGCTTGGAGGTGTCCTGGATCTGCTCGCGCAGCGCGGTCATGCCCTGGATGGTGCGGCCCACCGTCTCGGCGCCGTTGTGTGCGACGTTGACCGACGTCAGCGCCTGCTGCGCCAGTTCCTCGGCGCGCGCGGCCACCTGTTGCAGCGACTGCGAGGTGGTGGTGATGGTGTTGGTCACTGAGGTGATTTCGCGCGCCTGACGCTCCGCGTCCTCGGTCATTTTCAGCGACACCTGCTGGCTGTCGTTGGCCGCCTTGGAGATCTTCGTGGACGTGGTGTTGATGGTGCCGACGACATTACGCATGTTGCCGACGGTGTAATTGAGCGAGTCGGCGATGGCGCCGGTGAAATCCTCGGTGACGGTGACGTCGCCGGTGAGGTCACCGTCGGCGAGATTGGTGATTTCGTCGAGCAATCCGAGAATCGCCTTCTGCTGGCGGCTGTCGCGTTCTTCGACTTCGCGACGGCGGCGGCTCAGGTCGGAAATGCCGAGGTAGGCGAAGACGGCGATCAGCAGCAGCGCGATCACGGCCGCGACGAGGCTGATGTAGGGCAGCAGCTTGGGCAGCTTGAGGGTGTCGAGCAGGGCCTGTTCCAGGGTCTTGCCGGCTGAAATCACGTCCTCGCTCTGGCCGCGCAGGGTTGCCGCGGCGATCTGCATGTCGTTGACCGCGGCGGCGTTCTGGACGATTTCCGTATTTGCGGCGACGATCGACTCCAGGCCGTTCTTGATCGCGGCCGCGTTGCTGCCGCCGACGACGCCGTCGCCAACCAGTTCGCGGTTGGTGTTGGCGAACGCCTTGACCGTGTTGTCCAGCTCCACCGCGATGCTTTTCGCGTCGCGGCCGGTGTTGAGCAGGCGCCGGGCGATGTTCTCGATATGCTCGAGGCGCGCGACCTGGCCGGTGGCGAGATAGGCGTGCATGGCCGAGCCGCCGCGCGACTGCTGGTCCGCGACCATCTGGTAGGTGGTGATCAGGGCGTCGGCGCCATCGTTGATGGTGGCGATATCGGTGGAAATCAGGTTGTACGGGTCTTCACCCTTGAGCACGGCATTGACGGCCGTGTGCATCTTGTTCCACGCGGCGCCCACCGCACTGACCTGGGGCTGAACGGCTGCCGGCATCGGCGGAATGTTGGCATCCTTGTCGCCCTTTTGCAGGGCAGTCATGGTGTCGGCGAAATCGTCCGCGCGCGCGGCAATCAGGCGGAAATCCGGCGGCGCGCCGAATGCCGCGCTGGAGCCCGCGCGGACGACCGTGTCGACATTCGCATTGACCGTGCGCACCAGCGTCAGCCAGGTTTCGTTGCGGCTGCTGGTGGACTGGTAGTAGTAGAAGCCGCCAATGGCGACTGCGATCAATACCGCGGCAATGGCCAGCAGCGCGAAATCGCGTCGTGTCCCGCTGGCCTGGTTGGATTCAGCCATGTCTCCCCCTCGAACGTCCTTATTTCAGGTTCAGCCGTCAGCCGACCAGGACTGAATTTATCTTGGCAATCAGGTCGGCGTCCTTGACCGGTTTGACGATGTATTCGCGCGCGCCCTGACGCAAGGCCCAGACACGATCGGTTTCCTGGTTCTTGCTGCTGACCACGAGAATCGGGATGTGCGCGGTGGCCGGATCCTTGCTGAGCGTGCGCGTCGCCTGGAAGCCATTCACGCCCGGCATGACCACGTCCATGATCACGCAGTCGGGCTTTTCCTGCTTGATGCGTGCGATGGCATCCTGCGCGCTGCTCGACTCCACGACGCTGTGGCCCGCCTTGGTCAGGATGTTCTTGAGGTTCTGCACATCGGTGGGCGAGTCGTCCACCACCATGATCCGCGCCATACGCCGGTTCTCCCTTAACGATTTGTCAAAAACGGGTCGATTGTCCAATCGGAGCAATCAGATCGCCATTGGTTGGAGAATATACACCAAGCGTGCGCCGACAAAAGCTGTTGCGGTCCTATAGGCGGCTGAACACGATCCGCCCGTGCCAGAGCGTGACGGCTGCGCGGCCCTGGAATCGATGGCCTGCGAACGGCGTGTTGCGGCCCGCGCTGGCCATGTCGCCGGCGTCGAGTATCCAGCGTTGCGCGGGGTCCACCAGCACCAGGTGGGCCGGCATGCCGGCCGTGAGCGCGCCGCTGCCGATGCCGGCGATGGCGGCCGGGCCGCAGCTGAGCCGGGCGATGGCGTCCAGCGGCTCGAGCACTTTTTCCTGCACCAGGCGCAGGGTCAGCGGCAGCAGGGTTTCGAGCGCGCTGATGCCCGGCTCGGTCAGCGGGAACGGATTGGTCTTGGCGTCGGCATCCAGCGGCTGGTGGTCCGAGCAGATCGCGCCGATGACGCCTTCGGCGACGGCCGCACGCAGGGCGCCCCGGTCCTCGAGCGAGCGCAGGGGCGGCACGACATGGCACTGCGCGTTGAAACCTTCGAGGTCGTGTTCGGTCAGGAACAGCTGGTGCGCGGCAACGTCCGCGGTGACCGGCAGGCCGCGCTGCTGTGCCGTGCGCACCAGATCCGCGCCGCGTGCGCTCGACAGGCGGCAGAAGTGAACCTGCGCGCCGGTATCCTCCACCAGCGAAATCCAGAAGCGCAGGGCGACCACTTCCGCCATCGCCGGAATGGGCGGCAGGCCCAGCCGCGTTGCCACCGGCCCTTCGTGAGCACAGCCTCCCGCCGCCAGCGCCGCATCCTGTGCGTGGACATGCACCGTCAGGCCGAGGCCGTGCGCGTATTCAAGCGCGCGACGCGCCACCAGCGCATCGCGCAACACCGCATAAGCGTTGCTCAGGCCGATGCAGCCGGCATCGCGCAGCGCGCTCATGCCGGCCAGCGCCGTGCCTTCGAGATTGCGGGTGAGCGCGCCGAGCAGGTGGATGTCGAGCCCGCCGCAGTCGCGGGCGATGCCGTTGATGCGGTCGACCATGGCCGGCGTATCGATCACCGGCCGGGTATCGGGCGGCAATACGACGCTGGTGATGCCGGCGGATTGCGCTGCCCGGGTTTCCGAGCGGATGCTGGCGTTGTTGGTCTGGTCGGGTTCGCGCAGGCGCACTGCGAGGTCGACGATGCCGGGAATCAGCCACAGGCCTTTTGCGTCCAGCGTCCGGTCAAAAGTGCCTTTAGGCCGCGTCTTGCCTAGAGAGGCGATGCGGCCGTCGCGCACCGCAACGAAGCCCTTGGCGTCAAAGCCGCTGGCCGGGTCGAGCACGCGGGCATTGGCAATCAGCAGGCTGGTGCCGGAAGGGGTGCCGGACGCGGCCGATGCCTGCGTCGTTGTGCCGGACTTTTCCGTTTTCTGTCTTGCGCCTCGCGGCTGTCGGTTTTTCACGTTGCGCGTCTCCCTTGCCGCGTCTCCCGGCCCAGAATCATCGCCATCACCGCCATGCGCACCAGGATGCCGTTGCCGACCTGTTGCAGGATCAGCGAGCGCTCGCCATAGGCGACGTCGCCTTCGATCTCGACGCCGCGATTGATCGGGCCGGGGTGCATGATGATGGCATCGGGCTTGAGATGGCGCGCGCGTTCGCGGGTGAGGCCGAAGTCGCGGTGAAACTCGTTGAGCGAGGGCAGGAAGGCACCGACCATGCGCTCCTTCTGCAGGCGCAGCAGGATGACGACGTCGGTGCCATCGAGGCCGTGCGCCAGCGAGTGGAATACGCGTACACCCATCTGTTCGATGCCCGCAGGAATCAGTGTTGGCGGTGCGACCACGCGGATTTCCCGTGCACCGAGCGTGCGCAGCGCCTGGATGTCCGAGCGCGCCACCCGCGAGTGCAGCACATCGCCGACGATGGCGACGGTGAGTTTGCTGAAGTCGCCCTTGGCGCGGCGGATCGTCAGCATGTCGAGCAGACCCTGCGTCGGATGCGCGTGGCGGCCATCACCGGCGTTGAGGATGGCGACGCCCGGCGCGGCGTGCTGCGCGAAGAAATGCGCGGCGCCGCTGGCGTTGTGGCGCACCACGAACATGTCGGCCTGCATCGCCTCCAGGGTCTTGAGCGTGTCGAGCAGGGTTTCGCCCTTGGCGGTGGAGGAGGCGGCGATCTGCAGGTTGACCACATCGGCCGACAGCCGCTTGGCCGCGACCTCGAAGGTGGTGCGGGTACGTGTGCTGGCTTCGAAGAAGAGGTTGACGACGGTGCGGTGCCTGAGCACTGAGAGCTTTTTCTCGAGGCCATCGGTCTCGGCCGCAAAACTGTCAGCGAGATCGAGGATTTTCAGGATCAGGGGCTTGCCCAAGCCCTCGAGCGTGAGCAGGTGCCTGAGATGGCCGTCGGCGTCGAGTTGAATATTCGATGTCATCCTAGGCGGGCATTATGGA
>DATMTG010000229.1:0-6445 GCA_035565075.1 Stenotrophobium sp. | reverse complement strand
CCAGGGCGAACAGGACATCAGCGAGCTGGCGCAGATGGCCGCGATCGTGGACGTGTACGACGCCATCACGGCCGACCGCTGCTACCACAAGGGCATGCCGGCGGCCGAGGCGCTGCGCAAGATGTACGAATGGAGCAAATTCCATTTCAATCCGGCGCTGACCCAGGAATTCATGCGCTGCGTCGGCATCTATCCGGTCGGGACCCTCGTCCTGCTGGAATCCGGCCGCCTGGGCGTCGTCGTCGAGCCGCACGAAACGAGCCTGCTCACGCCCAAGGTCAACGTGTTCTACAGCACGAAAAGCCAGACCTATATCAAGCCGCAGACGGTGGACCTGGCGCGCGGCGTAGGCTTCGGCGGCGGCGACAAGATCGTGCGCCACGAATCGCCCGACAAATGGCAGGTCGACCCGCTGCGCTTCATGCAGTTGGCCTGATCCGTTCGGGAGCGTTCAGAAAAATTCGGCGGTGTCGTTGGAGGCGACGGCCTGCAAGAGGCCGTGCGCGACGAGGTCGTCGTAGTGGCAGGCGCGGTTGCGCCCATTGCTTTTCGCGTAGTACAGCGCCTGGTCGGCATGGCCCAGCGTGACCACGGGCGATTCGTAGGCGCTGATGCTGACGAAGCCGACGCTGACCGTGACTCGTCCCACCTGCGGGAAGTCATGGCTTTCGACGTTGATACGGAAGCGCTCGATGATCTTCCACGCATTGTCCAGCGTGGTCGAGCGCAGCAGCACGACGAATTCCTCGCCGCCGAAGCGGAACACGCGGTCCTGGGCGCGGAACGAGGATTGCAGCAGGTTCGCGATCAGGATCAACACTTCGTCGCCGTACAGGTGGCCGAACTTGTCGTTGACGGCCTTGAAGTGGTCGACGTCGACGACGGCCAGCCACTGCTTTTCCTGGGCGTGGTGCTGGCGCCGCTCGGGCAGGCCCGGCAGGGGCGGGTCCTGTTCATGCGCATGCTGCAGCATGCGCGCCAGCTGGTCGTCGAAGGTCTTGCGGTTGAGCAGGCCGGTGAGGGAATCGCGCTCGCTGTAGTCGAGCAGGTTCTGGAAATTCCGGTAGACGCCGACGATGCCGTTGATCATATACATGGCATCGTGCGAAAAACCGTTGTCGTCGCGAATTTCCAGGCAGGTCGTGGCCTTGTCGCCGAACCAGATCGGCAGCCATAGCACGCGCATGCCGTCCGCCGCGACCGCTTCCGCGCTGGCCTGGCGCTCGGCCAGGCATTGTTTCAGTTCGGGCAGCGCGGACACGGGCTCGCCCAGCACGCCGTCCTGCGGCTCTTCCAGGCGGGCCGCGCTACCTATCACGATGCTGGCGCGCGCGCGCAGGTAGTGCTGTCCCGACACGGTCGTGATGGTGAGGATGCGCGTCTGCGCCGCGCCGGCCAGCTCCTGCACCGCCGAGATCACGGAAAGATCCAGCATCGCGTGATCGCGGTGGCCGGTCATGTCCACCATGTGTTTCAGAAGCGAATCCATGTCGTTCTCGGCAATGTAATCAACCGACCTGCAGGCTGGGCACAGCCGCCGTCGCGTTCGCAGGTATCAGGCGTTTCACAAAGAGCAAGCGAAACAGGATATAGGGTTTTTGCATTCATAGCAATTATGCAAATGCAATTTTTTTAGCCTGAGTGAACTTTTCTCAAAGCGAAACAACGCTCCGTTCCTCAGTGAAACAGAATTTTGATTCCGTCGAACAAATAATAGTTCCTCGCAGCAAAGTTGTTGATGCTCAACTTGCTGTACGGCATCGACTCTTATAGTGAACTCACTGGCACGGAACGCAGCAAGCCAGCTAGAAAAGTGACTTGACCAGCACCCTCCGGCTAGTAGCAGTTCTTATTAACCTACCATATGGGAGTTTGTCATGAGCAACTTCATCTCCGCAGTCAAAACCTTCGCTGCTGACGAGAATGGTGTGACGGCCATCGAATACGGCCTGATCGCTGCCTTGATCGGCGTGGCGGTCGCTACCACGGCGAAAACGCTGGGCACAGACCTGTCGAGCGTCTTCACGTCCATCTCCGGCAAGCTGACTGCCGCCGTCGCGTAACGTAGCGGAGCAACCCTCCGGGCTCCCAGGCCCGGAGGGGTTTTTTTTGGGAGCTGTCATGCCAATCGAACAATACCGCGATACGCTGCTGCTGCTCATGGTAAGCATCGCCGCCGTCAACGATCTGGCGACGCGGCGCATCCCGAATCCTCTGCTGCTCGCCGGACTGGCCGGTGCGCTGCTCCTGCACATATTGTCCGCCGAACCGGGCGCCGCCCTGTTGTCCGCATTCGGCGGCATGCTGCTGGGCCTGGCCATCTTCCTGCCGTTCTACCTGGTGCGCGGCATGGCCGCCGGCGACGTCAAGTTGATGGCCGTGATCGGCTTCTTCACCGGACCGGCTGAGGCGTTCCAGATCGCCGTGTTCACGTGGTGCGCCGGCGGCGTGATGGCGCTGTTCCTCGTACTGCTGCGCAGCCGCTTGCGGCTGGCCCTCGTCAACATCGGTCATGTGCTGTCCGGATTATTTACGCCGGGCACGAAATTGTCCGACACGACGCTCCCGCAGAGTGCCGGTTCGATGCCTTACGGACTGGCCATTGCGGCAGGCACGATCGTCGTTCTAGTCACTCATTATGGATGAGCCCGCTCTTGGCGAAGCTCAAGGGTGGCCAAAAGTCCGGTCGTTAGAATCATTCTGACCTGTTTCGGAAAACAAGCAAGGCAAGGGGGGTCCGATGTTTGAAACGCTATCGACAGGCAATACCGCGCCGGCGGCGCGGGCCGCGCAGCCGGCGCCGCCGGGCGGTCCGGAGATCGCGCCGGTCCTGCCGCGCCAGGCCAAGACCGTGCGCGATACCGGTCTCGAACCGCGCTTCGTGACGGACCTCGTGCTCAAGGCGATCCAGGCCGGCGGCAAGACACCGTTGACCCATCTGGCCGGCAAACTGAGGCTGTCGATCAGCGTGCTGCGCGAGGTCCTCAATCCGCTGATCGCGGAACAGCAGGTGGAAGTGGCCTGGTGCGGCGAGTCCGACATCGACATGCAATACCAGTTGACCGCACACGGCCAGCGCGGCGCTGTCGACGCCCTGGCGCGCTGCCGCTACCTCGGTCCGGCGCCCGTGACGCTCGCCTCGTATCGCGCCGTGGTCGAACGCCAGGCGCTGCGCCATGCGGACGCCGAGCGCATCACGGCCGCGCAACTGGCCGGCGCGCTCGGCGAGGACAGCCTGGCGCCGGCCGCGCGCGACGTGCTGGGCGCGGCACTGTATGCGCGCCGCTCGCTGCTGCTGTACGGGCCCTCAGGCGGCGGCAAGACGACGCTGGCGCGCAAGCTCGGGCGCCTGCTGCCGGGGCCCATCGCCGTGCCGTATGCCTTGATGGCCGGACGCCAGGTGATCAGCCTGTACGATCCCGCCGTGCACGTGGCGCCGCCGCCGGTGGCGCGCCAGCAGGAAGAACGGCGCAGCTGCGATGCGCGCTGGACCGTGTGCCAGCGCCCGCTCGTCCACGTCGGCGCCGAACTGGGACGCGACATGCTCGACCTGCGTTTCGACGCCGAGCAGGGCGTCTACCACGCGCCGCCGCACCTGCAGGCGAACAACGGGATGCTGGTGCTCGACGACGTCGGCCGCCAGCGCATCCCCGCCGCCGAACTGCTGAACCGCTTCATCGGCCCGCTCGATGCCGGGTGCGACCAGCTGTCATTGCTGGGCGGCCAGACCGAACTGGTGCCGTTCGATGTCGCCGTGGTGTTCGCGACCAACCTGGCCCCGGCCGGCGTGTTCGACGACGCCGCGCTGCGTCGCATCGGCTACAAGGCCGACATCGGCCCGCTGGAGCCGCACGCTTACCGCGCGCTGTTGCGCCGCCAGTGCCGCTTGCGCCGCATCGACTTCGAAGACACCGCGATCGACCACCTGATCGAGCGGCTGCACCCGCAATCCGGGCGCGCGCTGCTGGCCTGCTATCCGGGTGAGCTGCTCGACCGCGTCACCGATTTCGCCGGCTTCGCCGGGGCCGAACCGCGCCTCACCGTCGCGGCCGTCGAGCAGGCCTGGCGCAGCATGTTCATCGCGTCCGCGGAGGCTCAATCATGAAGAACAAGCGTGCCATCCTCGTCATGACCGTCGCGATCCTGTTCGGATTCGCGGCCGTCGTGTTCGCATCGCGCTGGCTGTTGAAGCAGCCGGGCAGCGGCAGCGACCGCATCGTCGTGGCCGCCACCGACATCAGCCTCGGCCAGCGCCTGACGCCGGAGATGTTCAAGCTGGCCGACTGGCCGGCCGACAGCATGCCGAAGGGCGCCTTCACGGATCCGCAGAAACTGGGCGGGCGCGTGCTCAAGATGAATCTGCTGGCGGGCGAGCCGGTCAGCGAAGCCAAGCTGGCCCCGGCGGGCACGTTCGGCGGCTTGTCGGCGCTGATCACGGAAGGCAAGCGTGCGATCACGGTGCGCGTGAACGACGTGATCGGCGTGGCGGGCTTCGCGCTGCCCGGCAACTACGTCGACATCATCGTCAGCACCCAGAAGGACGCGCCGGCCGGTGCCGACGGCCGCCAGCAGAATATTTCGAAGATCGTGCTGGAGCGGATCCTCGTGCTGGCCGTCGCCCAGGAAGTCAATCGCGACGAAACCAAGCCCAAGGTCGTGAATGCGGTCACGCTGGAAGTCACGCCGGAACAGGCCGAAAAGCTCGACCTGGCGCGCAGCGTCGGCACGCTGTCGCTGGCCCTGCGCAACCAGGTCGACCCGCAGTCGGCCAGCACCGAAGGCGCGACCAAGCTGACCCTGCTGCCCGAGGCGGTGCCGCCGGCACCTCGCAAGCCCGCGCCGAAGCCGGCACCGGTGCGTCCGGCGCCGGTGGTGGTCAAGGTGGCGGCACCGGTGCGGCGCGATTGCGTCACCGTGCTCAACGGCCTGCGCGAGTCGCAGGAGTGCTTCTGAACCTCATCCAGGGTAAAGCCATGAACGGATGCTTGACGCCATCACCGATGTTCCGCTGCCTGTTCGCCGCCGGCCTGGCGCTGGCGGTCGCGGGACCCGCGGCGGCCAGAACTAAAGCGCAGGCCGCGGACACGCTGGCCGAGGCCGCGCCGCCGCGGACCGATGTCGGCCCCAACTGCAAGGGCGAGGCCGCGCGGCCGGCCCAGCTGACGCTACAGGTCGGAAAATCCAGCCTGATGCGCCTGCCGGAACCGGTCCAGCACCGCAGCGTCGGCAACCCGCTCGTCGTGCAGGCGCTGATGGTGGCGCCCGACACGCTGTACATCGCGGGCGTCGACGTCGGTACGACCAATATGATCATCCAGGGCAGAAGCGGCCTGTGCAGCGTGCTCGACATCACCGTGGCCATGGACCCGTCGGCCGTGCAGGCGACGCTGGCCGCGGCCTTGCCGGACGAGCACGACATCAAGGTCATGGCCGCCGCCGATACCCTCGTGTTGACCGGCACCGTGAGCGATGCGACGGCGGCGGCGCGCGCCGTCGAACTGGCGACGGCCTATGTGCGGCGGCCGCTGCGCGGATTGCGGGTGCCCGACAAGGAAGATGCCGCCAGCCAGAACCAGCGCGAAAACCAGAACCAGGCCGCGCCGGCCGAGGCGCGCGTGGTCAACATGCTGTCCGTTCGCGCGCCCCAGCAGGTGCAGCTGGAAGTCAAGATCGCCGAAGTGTCGAAGACCCTGCTCGACCGCCTGGAAGCGGGTGTCACCTGGCGCTTCGGTTCCGGCAGCTGGGCCGCGACCTTGCTGTCGAACTTCATCAGCGGCACGGCCAACGCGTCCTTCCAGGCGAACAAGGGTACGACCGGTCGCAGCATAACCGGCGCGGCCGAGAAGCAGGACGGATTGGTGCGCGTGCTGGCCGAACCGAACGTGATGGCGATCAGCGGCCAGGAAGGCACGTTCCTCGTGGGCGGCAAGTTCTATATTCCGGTCGCGCAGGACAACAACCGGATCACGCTCGAAGAGAAGGAATTCGGCGTCGGCCTGCGCTTCACGCCGACGGTGCTGAGCGGCGGGCGCATCAACCTGCGCGTCGCGCCCGAGGTGTCGGAATTGTCGCGCGAAGGCATCGGCGTGTCGGCCACCGGCTTTTCCGGGACCGCCATCATGCCGGTCGTGACGACGCGCCGCGCCACCACCACGGTCCAGCTGTACGACGGCCAGAGCTTCGCGATCGGCGGCCTGATCAAGAGCAACCTGGTCGCCAACCTGAAAGGCTTGCCGGTGCTGGGCGAAATCCCCGTGCTGGGGGCGCTGTTCCGCAGCACCGATTATCAACAGGACCGCACGGAACTGGTGTTCGTGATCACCGCCCACCTCGTCAAGCCGTTGTCCGGCAATCGCTACACGCTCCCGACCGACAAGGTGGGCGAGCCGTCGCGCGCCGGGTTGATGCTGGGCGGACGCCTGGAAGGGCCACCCCCGCCGGTGAC
>DATMTG010000228.1:0-15796 GCA_035565075.1 Stenotrophobium sp. | reverse complement strand
TCCTGCTCCCGCCCTTAAAAACTACCCTTGCGGGTGGCGGCGTCCTCCAGGTCGCGGAGTAGCCTCGGTCGGACAAGATGCGCGGTGCGGCTGCTTCCAGCACGTGAATCGCTGCACATCCGCACCAAGGCTGGGCCGGTTCGGAGTCGTGCATGCAGTCCGAACGCCAGCAAATAAAAGCGGGAATTGGAGGAGACATGATGATCCCGGATGAAGTCCAGTCTGCGGTGTGGATGTGGCGCCGCAAAGCACGGCGGCCCTTGCGCTAGCGGCCGCGCGGGACCTCGCGAACAAAAAATCGCTGCGCCCTCGCAGCGCGAATGCCAAAGAAGAGGATGGAAGTCACCATGGCAAAGCTGATCAACATCGACAATGGCGGCACGCTCACGGATATCTGCGTGATCGATGGCGCCAGCGTCTACCGCACCAAAACCCTGACCACTCCCTACGACCTGTCCAGGTGTTTCATCGACGGCCTGCGAAAGGTCTCGAAAACCATTTACGGCGAAGAGGATCTGCTGACCCTGCTCAGCAGCACCGATCACATCCGCTACTCGACCACGCAAGGGACCAATGCCCTGGTCGAGCGCAAGGGGCCGCGCCTGGGACTGATCACCGGTGGCGGGCTCGAGCCGGCGGCACTGCAGGGCGATGCGCACCAGAAGGAATTGTTCGCCGAGATCGTCGGCGGGCGCGTCGCGACGATCGATCTGTCGCTCGATGCCGCCGCGCTCGAGCTGGCCCTGGTGCATGCGGTCAACGCGCTGGCGTCGAACGGCGCCAACCGGATCGTGATCGCCTTCTCCGGACGCGACCGCACGGCTGCGGAAATCCGCATCAAGCGCCTGCTGCTGAGAAAATTCCCGCCGCATCTGCTGGGCGCGCTGCCGATCCTGTTCTCGCATGAAGTCGTCGAGGACGAAGACGATCTGCGCCGCACCTGGACGGCGCTGTTCAACGCCTTCCTGCATCCGGCGATGGAGCGTTTCCTGTACAGCGCCGAGCAGCTGCTGCGAGAACACAAGAGCCAGAACCCGCTGCTGATCTTCCGCAACGACGGCAATTCGGCGCGTGTTTCAAAAACCATCGCCTGCAAGACCTACAGCTCCGGCCCGCGCGGCGGCGCAGAAGGCGCAAAGGCGCTCGCGGCGCATTATGGATTCAAGCAACTGCTGTCGATGGATGTCGGCGGCACCACTACCGACATCGGCGTGATCGAAAATGGTCAGGTGCGCGCCCAGCAATATGGACGGATGGAAGGCGTCAGCACCTCGTTCCCGCTGTGCGACGTGGTCAGCGTCGGCGTCGGCGGCAGTTCGATCATCAGGCTCGACGGCAAGACCATCAAGGTCGGGCCGGACAGCGTCGGTGCGGCGCCCGGCCCCGCCTGCTTCGGTCTCGGCGGCAAGGACGCGACCATCACCGACGTGTTCCTCCTGCAGGGACTGCTCGATCCGGCGTCCTTCTTCGGAGGCGAACTGAAGATCGATGTCGAGCGCGCGCGCGCCGCCATTGCCGGCACGATCGCGAAACCGATGGGGCTGTCCGAAGAGGCGGCGGCGATCGCGATGGAAAATGCCTGGGTTGCCAAGGTCGCCGACAACCTGAAGAAATGCATGAAGGTCACGCCGGAGACCACGCTGGCGGCATTCGGCGGTGCCGGTCCGTTCGTGGTGTGCAAGGTGGCCGAGGCTGCCGGCATTTCGCGCGTCATCATCCCGGGGCTGGCCGCGGTGTTCTCGGCTTTCGGTATCGGCTTCTCGGACATCGGCCATCAATACGATCTGCCGCTCAAGTCCAAGGATGCCGCCGGACTCAAGGCGACGCAGGCGGAGCTGCTGCTGCGCGCCCGACGCGGCATGCTGGCGGAAGGATTCGATCTCGACGACTGCGAGATCGAGCAGGTCCTGCAGATCAGCGAAGGCCGCAAGGCCGACAGCGTGCCGCTGCGCAACGGCAAGCTGCCGGTGAAACTGTCTGAACGCGCACGCGCCGCGGTCACACTCAACGTGGTCAAGATCATGCCGCATCCCGGCATGAGCGGAAAATTCGGCGGCAAGGCCAAGCCCGCCATCAGCAAGGATACGCGCAACATCCTGATCGACGGCAAGCGCCGGGCGGTGCCGCTGTACCGCGCCGAGGATCAGCCCGCAGGCGCGAGCGCCGAAGGCCCCGCCGTTCTGGAAGAGGCGTTTTTCACCTGCCGCATCGAAGCGGGCTGGCGCTTCGAGTGCAACGCCAGCCGCGACATCCTGCTGACCCGTGTTCAGGCCAGGCCCAGAACCTCGAAATAAAGGACAGGAACCCTCATGAAAGTTCTCATCACCGAATACCTGCGCATCAATCTCGACACCGAGAAATGGGAATGCCGCCGTTGCGGGCACGTACATGGCAGCGCGCGCGACAATTACAAGCGCGGACTGCTGGTCTACGACCGCGACCCGCGCGAGGTGCACAAGCCGCTGCTCGACACCAGGCTCTACGAGCGCACCTATTCGCCGGATCCGACCTGGTGCCGCATTCTCGAATACTACTGCCCGCAATGCGGCACCCTGGTCGAGGCCGAATACCTGCCGCCGGGCCATCCGCCGCTGCACGACATCGAGCTCGATATCGATGCGCTCAAGCTGCAGTGGAAAGATCGCAAGGAAGTCACCGAACCGGCCATCGGGCCGGATCTCGCGCTCGAAAAGGCCCGGAATAACCGGGCATTGCATGCCGGACACGGACATGGACACAAGCACTGAGGGCGCACCATGAAAAGAGTCTCTGTAGATATCGGCGGTACCTTCACCGACTGTTTCGTCGCCTGGGACAACAAGTATGTCGAAGGCAAGGCGCTGACCACGCACCACAATCTCGCCCTCGGCTTCAACGCCGCGCTCGCCGACGCCTGCAACCAGCTCGAGGTCGAGTCCACGTCGCTGCTGTCGCAGGTGGATTCGGTGCGCTACTCGACCACGCTGGGCACCAACGCACTGATCGAGCGCAAGGGTCCGCGCATCGGCGTGCTGGTGACCACCGGCTTCAAGAGCACGATCCCGCTGTCGCGCGCACGCGGTTACGGCGAAGGCTTGCCGGAAAGCGCGCAGATGGACATCCCTAATGCCAAGCGCCCCAAGCCGATCGTGCCGATCCCGATGATCCGCGAGGTGCGCGAGCGCGTCGACTATCTCGGTAACATCTTCTGGGCGCTGGACGAAGAGGATGTGCGCGCACGCATCCGTGAGCTGGTCGATGCCGGCGCCGAGGCGCTGGTGGTGATGTTCACCAACAGCGTGGTCAATGCGACGCACGAATTGCGCGTGCGCGAGATCTTTCTCGAGGAATATCCGGCGCACCTGCTCGGCGCGATCCCGATGCTGCTGTCGCACCAGGTCGCGGGGCGCAAGGGCGAATACGCGCGCGGCACCTCGACCATCATGGATGCCTTCCTGCACCAGACCATGTACCACGGCCTCGGTACGCTGGAACTGAACCTGCGCGCGCAGGGCTACAGCAAGCCGATGCTGGTCAGCCACAACTCCGGGGGCATGGCGCAGCTCAACTCGACCGATGCGCTGCAGACCGTGCATTCCGGGCCGGTGTCCGGCGTTGCCGCCAGCGAGCACCTGGCGATGCAGGCGGAACTGGGCAACGTCGTCGCCACCGACATGGGCGGCACCAGCTTCGACATCGGCATCGTCGACCAGGGCGGCGTCAAGCATTATGACTTCAACCCGGTGATCGACCGCTGGATGGTATCGATCCCGATGGTTCACCTGGTCACGCTGGGCGCGGGCGGCGGCTCCATCGCGCGCTTCGACCGGCTGTTCAACTCCATCGAGA
Source organism: Stenotrophobium sp. (assembly GCA_035565075.1). GTDB lineage: Bacteria > Pseudomonadota > Gammaproteobacteria > Nevskiales > Nevskiaceae > Stenotrophobium. The sequence goes on along the minus strand of DATMTG010000228.1, from coordinate 11,968 downwards.
TCGGCCCGCAGTCGGCAGGTTCCGACCCGGGGCCGGCGTGCTATGACCGCGGCGGCCTCAAGCCGACCGTCACCGATGCCGATCTGGTGCTGGGTTATCTCGATCCCAGGAATTACGCCAACGGCAGCATCTCGCTGAATCCGAAGCGCGCCCGGCAGGCGATCGAGGACAACCTCTGCGACGACCTCGACATGAGCGTGGTGCAGACGGCGCAGCTGATCAAGCGCAGCGTCGATGCCAACATGGCCAACGGCATCGCCACCGAATTGCGCACTCGCGGTTACGAGCCCAGGGATTTCACCATCCTGGCCTACGGCGGCAACGGCCCGCTGCATGCCTGCGGTATCGCCAATGCGCTGGGCGTGAGCCGGATTCTGGCGCCGCCTTACGCGTCGACGTTCTCGGCCTGCGGTGCCGGCAACGTCAACCAGATGCACATCCACGAGATGAGCACCTGGACCGTGCTGTTCAATCCGGCACTGAAGGCGTTTTTCTCCGACTACGAAAGCTTCAACCGCGATGTCGAGGAGCTGGAACGGCGCGGCCGCGAGGATTTGTTGCGGCAGGGCATGCAGACCGGGGACATCCGCTATCGCCTCGAACTCGACATGCGCTACGGCAACCAGCGCGTGCAGACCGCCGTGGTGACCGATCTGAATCGCCTGCATTCGCAGAAAGACGTCCTGGCGCTGATGGACCAGTTCCACAAAAGTTACGGCGCACGCTTCGGCGAAGGCAGCCAGTCGCCGGAAACCGGCGTGCGCATCAACACCGTTCGCGTCTGCGCTTATGTCGAGCAGCCGAAGGTTGCCTTCGCCAAACTCAAGCTCAATGGCAAGTCGCGCCCCGCACCGGCGCCGGCGGCCCATCGCGAGTGTCATTTCGTCGGCCACGACAAGGCGATCAATACGCCGGTGTATGGCGAGGACGCGCTGCTGGAAGGCACGCAGATCGAAGGCCCTGCGATCGTCACCACGCGCGCCACGACCTACCTGGTCGAGCCGGACTGGACCTATCACGCCGCCGCTCAAGGCGGTGTCTGGTTCATCCGGAAATAAACCGAGGAGCATTCCTGTGAACGATAAAATCTCGAACGAAGAAAAAATCCTGCTGGACAAGTTTCTGGCGGATAACCAGCTGTTTCTCGGTCCCGATCCGGAGATCATGCGCAACCACAGCCTGAGCACGCGTTCCAAGGCCGAAGACGAGATTCTGAAAAAGGGACTCGACCCGCATCACGTACACCATGTGCGTGGTCTGATCAATGCGGCGCTGTCGGAAGCCTTCCAGATGGTCAACCAGATGGGTGCCGCACCGGGCGCGAAATGGGGCGACCTGGTCACCGGTATCTACACCGCGCAGGGCGACCTGGCGATGATCGCGCCGCACGGCATCATCGCATTTGCGGCCTGCTGCTTCTATCCGATCCGCTTCATCATCAAGAACTGGATGAATGACCCGACGGTCGGCGTCAAGGACGGCGACGGCTTCATCCACAACGATGCGCGCTACGGCGGCATCCACAACACCGATCAATCGATGATGATGCCGCTGTACTACAAGGGCGAGCTGGTGTGCTGGCTGAGTTCCACCATCCACGAAGGCGAGAACGGCGCCTGCGAGCCGGGCGGCATGCCGGCGGCGGCCGAGAGCAAGTACGACGAAGGCACGAAGATGTCGCCGTTCAAGGTGGTCGAGAACTTCCAGCTCAAGCGCGATCTCGTCACCTTCCTGCAGAACTCGGTACGCGACCCCAAGCTGCAACTGGAAGACATGAAGGTCAAGCTGCACGCGGTCATCCGCTTGCGCGAGCGCATCACCGCCATCCTCGACCAGTTCGGCCGCGAGGCGCTGATCGGCACGCTGCGCTCGCATCTGGAGGACACCGAAACCGAGATGCGCCGGCGTATCCGCGAATTGCCGGATGGTACGACCCGCGTGCTGCAATTCATGGATTCCAGCCTGCGCGAAAATGCGATGCAGAAAATCGCCTGCGCGATCACCGTCAAGGGCGATCGCCTGATCATGGATTTCCGTGGCAGTGCGCCGCAGTTCCTGAACCGCTCGGTCAACACCAACATCGCCTCGTTCAAGGCGGCGCTGTGCACCGGCCTGCTGCAGAATATCTGGCCCGATCTTCCCCACACGATGGCGGTGCTGTCGCCGATCGAGATCATCACCGACCGCAATTCGATCATGGATGCCGAAGGCGAAATGCCACAGGCGATGAGCCTGATGCCCCTGTTCAAGGCCTGCGTGGTCTGGACCATCCCGATGAACAAGCTCAGTTACAGCGTGCCGCACAGGTATTCGGCGGTGATTGCCTCGCAATACGATCAGGCCGCGACGTTCATCTACGGTGGCCTGACCCAGCACGGCGACGTTACCGGCAATTTCTGCGGCGACATCAACGGCAACGGCCAGGGAGCGCGCAGCAACGCCGACGGCGAGCATTCGGTGTCGCCGGTGTTCGGCTTCATGGCCGATTCCGGCGAGCACGAAATCAACGAGGAGGATACGCCGATCATCCGCCTCGGCGCGCAGCGCCTTGCCAAGGATCGCATCGGCTGGGGCAAGTACCGCGCCGGCATGGGTTACGAGCAGATCGCCACCGCACGCGGCTCCGCCCTGTGGGGCTTCATGACCGGCTGCGAGGGCTCGAAGTTTCCCTCCGCGCAGGGACTGTTCGGCGGCTACTCCTGTCCGTCCTACCAGTTGCTCAAGATCAAGGGCATCAACATCTTCGAGGAGCTGAAAAAGAATCCGAAGGTGGTCGAGGTGTTCGACATCGTCGATCTGATGAACAAGCGGCCGATTCCCGGCGGCCAGTACAGCAGCAACGACATGGGCATGACCTTCGAAGTGTGCAACGAAGGCGAGATTTACATGATCTGCCAGGGTTCCGGCGGCGGCTACGGCGACGTACTCGAGCGCGATCCGGCGCTGGTGATGAAGGACCTCGAGGAAGACCTGATGTCGCATGAGAACGCGCGCGATATCTACAAGGTGGTCTACGACGAGAAAACCCTGGTCGTCGACGAAGCGGCGACCCGCAAGCTGAGAGACCAGTACCGCAAGGAGCGCATCAAGCGCGGCAAGCCGTTCGACCAGTTCTGCAAGAAATGGGTCACGAAGGAGCCGCCTGCGCATATCCCGTACTTCGGTTCCTGGGATAACGGCAAGGAAGTCTATGCCACCACCATGGGCCAGCGCGTCAAGATGTCGTCCGATCAGCTGCAGGGCGCCTTCATGCTCAACCCGAAGGACCTGCGCATCATGCAGCTGGAAGGCGAATTGGCGCAGACCAAAAGTCAACTCGAGTCATGCCGCAAGAAACCGGGTGCTGCGAAGACCGTTTCAAGGAGGAAGAAATGACTGACTACACCAGGGCGTTTCGCGTGGATGGCAAGGTGGCGCTGGTCAGTGGCGCTGCGCGCGGCATCGGTGCCGCCATCGCCGAGGCCCTTTCGCAGGCCGGCGCCAGCGTGCTGGTCACCGACGTCCTCGAGAAGCCTGGGCAGGAGACGGTGGCGCGCCTGCGCAAGTCCGGTGGCAAGGCGGAATTCCACAAGCACGATGTCACCGACGAACCGCAGTGGGCTTCGGCGGTGGCGGCGGCGATCAAGCATTTTGGCGGGCTCGACATCGTCGTCAACAACGCCGGTATCGAAACCGCGGCGTTGCTGTCGCAATGCACGCTGGAGGATTTCCGCCGGGTGATGGACGTCAATGTCTGCGGCGTGTTCCTCGGCCTCAAGCATGCCGTGCGCACGATGATGCCGGGTGGCGCCGCGGGCAAGGGCGGCGTGATCATCAACATGTCCTCGGTCGCCGGCCTGATCGGCACCACCGGCCATATTTCGTATCACACCTCGAAGGGCGCGGTACGCCTGATGACCAAGGCGGCTGCGGTGGAGTGCGCCCAGCTCGGCACCGGCATCCGCGTCAACTCGGTGCACCCTGCGATCGTCGATACCGAGATGGGCACCAATTTCGTCAGGCACGCGGTCGATCTAGGCCTGGCGCCGGACTATGCGACCGCCGAAACCGCTTTCAAGGCGGCGCATCCGATGGGCCACTTCGGCGAGCCGGCGGATGTCGCCAGCGCGGTGATCTACCTGGCATCGGACGCGGCCAAATGGGTGACGGGTACGGAGATGGTTCTCGACGGCGGTTACACCGCGGCCTGAGACGCCATGACCGCGCTACTCGACACCATCGCCGCATCGGGTCGGCCGCTGTTGTGGCTGGAGCACGCCGCCTACAGCGGCGGTTTGCTTGCGGCCGGAAATATCCCGTGGCTGGACGTTTCGGCGCTGGTGGCCTGGCAGCGCAAGGCGCAGGGCCTGCTCAGGCCGGATGTTGCGACGCTGCCGCTGGCGCCACTGATCGACGCATGGCTGCGGCAGCATCCGCAACTGACCGAGGCGATGGGCGAGAAGCGGCGCGCGCTTTATCCGTTGAAGACGTTGCTCGCGGACGAGGCGCTGCGTGCGCACGTGGCCGAAGCGCTGTCGGGCCTGCGCAGTTGTTTCCCCAAGCTGCCACTGGCACTGGTGATGCCTTCGCCGCGCCGCTGGCCGGCGCAGGCGTATCTGCAGGCGATGGGCAGCGTGGATGGCGTCGAGATCGGTGCCGACGAGATCGACAGTGCAGCGATGTACATCGCCGATTTCCTGCGCAGCTTTGGCGAATCCGGTATCGATGCGCTGCTGCTGGAAGAGTCGCCGGAGGCGGTGCCCGCCAGCGCCGGCGAAATCGAGTGGTACCGGCCGCTGCTGAATGTCTGTGCCCACTACCGCTGGAGCTGCGGCCTCAGGCTGCCGCGTGCCGATGGGAAGCTCGAGCCGGTCGAAGGCGTGTCTTTCATCATCGCACCCGCTGTCGTGGCCTCTGCAGTGGCAGGCATCTCGGTCCCGGACAGTTTCTGGAACGACGGCATCGTGCCGCAGTGTCCACCGGGCGGGTTCCGTTTTGCAGAAATCACGGCGGGCGCCAATCCGGAAACCGTGCTTGAGCGGCTCGCGGCGCTGCGCTGATGACTGTTCATCAGGGCGACGGAGACGACATGCCAATGTTCCCATGCAAGCTGGAGCACGTCTGCCATTTCAGCGCGGGGCTGCAGCATCCGCCGGAGGCGATAGGTCCGGTGGCTGAAGGATTGCGCGTCAATTTTTACATCAGTGGCGGCGAAATATCCGGCCCCAGGTTGCGCGGCGTTGTCCGGCCCGTGGGCGCGGACTGGTTCACGATGCGCAGCGACGGCGTCGGCATCCTCGATGTGCGCACGACGGTCGAAACCGATGATGGCGCATTGGTCTACCTCACCTACAGCGGCGTCGGCGACGCCGGCACCGACGGCTACCAGAAGATGCTGAGCGGTAATCTGCCGCCGATCCTGCCATTGCGCACAACGCCGCGCATGCACACTGCGCATCCCGCTTACCAGTGGCTCAACCGGCTTCAGTTTCTGGGCATCGGCGAGGCCGATCTGGTGAAAAACATCGTGCGCTACGACATCTATGCCGTGCGCTGAGTCACGCCGAAAAGGAGTGCGGTCATGATCAATGAAGGGGAATTGCTCTGGGCACCGCGCCGCGAATTCGCACAGGCGTCGAATCTCGCCCATTACATGAAATGGCTGGACGAAACGCACGGCAAGCCCTTCGCCAGTTATCACGAACTGTGGCGCTGGTCGGTGACCGATATCGAGGGCTTCTGGGCCTCGATCTGGGAGTATTTCAAGGTCGATTCGGAGACGCCCTACCGGCAGGTGCTGGACCGGCGCGTAATGCCGGGGGCGCGCTGGTTCGAGGGCTCGCGGGTCAACTACGCCGAGCACCTGCTGCGGCACGAAGCCGCTGCGGCGCCCGACGAAATCGTCTTCCATCACGTTTCGGAAAACCGTCCGTTGTCGACGATGACCTGGCACGAACTGGGCCGGCAGGTGCGCATCCTGGCGACGCAGCTGCGCGCGATGGGCGTGGTTCCCGGCGATCGCATCGTCTCCTACATGCCCAACGTGCCGGAAACCGCGGTCGCGATGATGGCGGCGACCGCCATCGGCGCGGTGTGGTCGTCGGCCGCACCGGAGTTCGGCACGCGCACGGTGATCGAGCGTTTCTCGCAGGTCGCGCCCAAGGTGCTGTTCGCGGCCGACGGCTATCGTTTCGGCGGCAAGGATTTCAAGCGCGAGGGTGAGGTGCGCCGCATCGTCTCGGAATTGCCGACGCTGCAGCAGGTGATCTGGCTGCCTTACCTGGATCCCGCCGCCGCTGTTCCGGATCTGGCCAATGTGTCGTCGTGGGCGCGCGTGATGGATCAACCGGATGTGCCGCGCGCATCGTTCCGCTACGCGCACGTGGCCCACGATCATCCGCTATGGGTGGTGTTTTCTTCGGGCACCACCGGCTTGCCCAAGGCGATCGTGCACAGCCATGTCGGCGTGCTGGTCGAGCATCTCAAGCTGATGCATTTCCATCTCAACCTGCGGCGCGGCTCGAACATGTTTTTCTACAGCACCACCGGCTGGATGATGTGGAACCTGCTGATGGCGGCGCTGATGACCGGTTCGGCGGTGGTGCTCTACGACGGCAACCCGGCGTATCCGTCGCTGGATTTCCTGTGGCAGCTCGCCGCACGGACCGGCGTGACTTCGTTCGGCGCCAGCCCGACCTATGTGCAGATGATGGAAAAAGCCGGCCTCAAACCGGGAGAGACGCACGACCTGTCGCGGCTGGAATCGATCGTCGTTGCCGGCGCGCCGTCGACGCCGGAGACGTTCGAGTGGTTCTACCGCTGCGTCAAACAGGATTTGTGGGTGACTTCGCAGTCCGGCGGCACCGAGGTCTGCAGCGGCCTGGTTGGTGCGGCGCCGATCCTGCCGGTGCATGCCGGCGAGATCCAGTGCCGCATGCTCGGCATGGATGTGCATGCGTGGAGCGACGACGGCGTCGAAGTCGGCAACCAGGTGGGAGAACTGGTGGTGACCAGCCCGTTTCCGTCGATGCCGGTTTATTTCTGGAACGACGAAGGCGGCAAGCGCTACCGCGAATCCTACTTTGAGGTGTTTCCTGGCGTCTGGCGGCACGGCGATTTCATCAAGATCAACGGCCGCGACGGCTGCTACATCTACGGCCGTTCGGACTCCACGCTCAATCGCTACGGCGTGCGCATCGGCACGGCGGAAATCTATCGCGCAGTCGAGCAGGTCGATGCGGTCGCCGACAGTCTCATCGTCTGCTGCGAACTGCCCGGTGGCCAGTTCTTCATGCCGCTGTTCGTGAAGCTCAAGCCCGGCTTCACGCTCGACGATGCGCTGGCGCGCAAGATCAGCGGCAAGTTGCGCGAGGATTGCAGCCCGCGTCATGTCCCGGACCGCATTTATGAAGTGGCGGCGGTGCCTTACACGCTGACCGGGAAAAAGATGGAGGTGCCGGTACGCAAGCTGCTGATGGGCTGGGAGCTGTCCAGGGCCGCCAGCCGCGACGCGATGATGAACCCGGAGGCGATCGATTACTTCGTGAATTTTGCACAGGAGTCCCGCGACTACGACTGGCGGGGCGACGGACACAAGACGGCGGCAAAAGCCTGACAGGAGAAGCGTGCATGAATCGGGTCAAAGGAAAAGTTTGTCTGGTCACCGGCGGCGCCCGCGGACTCGGGCTCGCCGCCGCCGAGGCGTTGCTGGCCGAGGGCGCGCAGGTGATGATCACCGATGTCGATCAGGCCGCGGGCGATGCCGCGGCAAAGAGTCTCGGGGCGAATGCGATGTTTCGCGTGCAGGACGTGACCGATGCCGTGCAGTGGCGCGAATCGCTGGATGCGCTGGTCGCCAGGTGGGGCCGGCTCGATGTCCTGGTCAACAATGCGGGGATCGCCGCGATACTCGATATCGAGCAGATGACGCCCGACAACTGGCGCCGCACGCTTGGCGTCAATCTCGATGGCGTCATGCTCGGTACCCAGGCGGCGATCGCGCGGATGAAGAAATCCGGCGGCTCGATCGTCAACATGGCCTCGATCGAGGGCCTGATCGGTGACGGCACCTTGCCGTCGTATAACGCCAGCAAGGGCGGTGTGCGGATTTTCACCCGTTCCGTCGCGATCCACTGTGCGCGTAGCGGCTACAACATCCGCATCAACAGCGTCTGCCCCGGCTTTGCCGAGACGCAGATGGTGAGCGGTGCGCTGGCGACGCTGAAGCCCGAGGATGCCCAGGTCTTCGCCGAGAAGACGCTGGCGCGCATTCCGATGGGGCGCTTCGGCAAGCCGTCCGAGATTGCGGCGGCCGTACTGTTTCTGGCGTCGGACGAATCCAGTTACATCACCGGTTCCGATCTGGTGGTCGATGGCGGCATGACCGCCTGACCGATCCGGCAAGAATCCACGAATAATCACGGGAGAACATCGATGAGTAAAAAGCCAGTGGTCATCTACGGCGTCACCGGGTACACCGGCCGCCTGGTCGCCGAATACCTGCGCGAGCATCGCGTGCCGTTCATCGCCGCCGGCCGCGACGGCAAGCGCGTTCGCGAAGTGCTCGACAAGGTGCCGGGCATCGAAAACGCCGACTACGAGATCGCCGAGGTCGCGCACACGACCGAGGCGCTGACCAAGCTGATGAAGGGTGCCAAGGTCATGTGCAACATGGTCGGCCCGTTCATGAAATACGGCGACGAAGCGGTCGAAGCCTGTCTCAACGCCGGCGCGCACTACACCGACACCAATGGCGAGCAGAACTGGATGATGCACGCCGAGGAGAAGTGGGGCGCAAAATTCGCGGCGAAGAACCTGCTGCTGACGCCCGGTATTGCGCAGATGTACACGACCGGCGAAATCGCCGCGAATATCTGTCTGGAAACGCCGGGCCTCGACACGCTCGACATCCTCGTGCTGTGGAAAGGCTTTCCGACCTACGCCTCGACGCAGACGATCTTCAGCATCCTCACCGCCAATTTTTACTACCTCGAGAACAAGCAGTACGTGCAGTGGTCGCCGACGGCCCGCTCGGAAGTGATGGTGCCGGGGCAGCACGAGGTGGCGATGGCGCTGCCTTGGGGCGGCACCGCGCACCCGGTGTGGTTCAAGAACGATCCACGCGTCACCAACTGCAAGGCGCAGGGCGGCGTGTTCGCTCGGCCGGTGATGGAAGGCGTCGTGCAGATCACCGGCGTGATCGAGGAAAAGATCAAGAAGCTGCCGAAGGCCGAACAGGAGAAGGCGCTGTCGGACATGGCGGAGAGCCTGCAGTCCGGAATGCCGCCGCGCGAGAATCCGCGCGAGAACATTTCCGTCGATTCGGTTCACGCCAGCGGCCCGCTGGGGCATGCGCACTGCGTGATTCACGGCAACTGCAACTACAAGCAGACCGGCTTGCTGCAGGCCTATGCCGCGTATCACCTCGTGCAGGCGCCGCCGAAGCGCTACGGCTTCGCGTCCGGCTGCCAGGCTTTCGGACACCGCCAGTTGCTGGGTGTTCTGCAAAGCTTTGGCCTGGTCAGCGAGCCGGTGCTGACCATCCACGCGCCTACGCTGCGCCGCGGCTAAGTAGTTTTGGCCGGCATGCTGGTGCGGGTCAGGGCAAAAGTTAAGGCACGCAAGGTCCGGGGCATGTGTCCAACGCATTCATCGGCCTGTTAAGGGGCGGCATTATCAGAAAACAGGTGATCCGCGTCAGCGAAATTAGGCACGCAGAGGGCGAATCTTCCAGCGTAAAATGCGCCTGTTCGTGTGCTTGCGAACGCTACTTAAGCGGGTCTGTTGTTTTATGCACGAGTTGCCGCGCCACTGGCTTGCCCTGTCCTTGAAACGCGCTGCGATGGCCGTCTTGCTGCTGCGATCGCTTGGGCATTCGTCGCATCAATCGCAGCAGGTCGGGCAGAGTCCGATAGCGTTCAATAATCTTCTGAGTCGTATGCAGTGAGCGCGTTCCTGCTGCTGGTGGTTTGTCTGTTGCTGGGTGCGGGTACGGCGCGTTACGCCAAGCCGCCGATCGGTTTGGCACAGGCGCTGAACTGGTGGGTGATCAACCTCGCGCTGCCAGCGCTGGTGCTGGAGTTGATACCGACGCTGCACTTCAACAGCAAGCTGTGGTTGCTGATCGTGTCGCAGTGGCTGGTATTTGGTGGTGCATTTCTGCTGTTTCACTTTCTCGGCCAGCGTCTGCATTGGAGCAAGGGCCGCATCGGCGCGCTGATTCTGGTTTGCGGTCTCGGCAATACATCATTCATGGGCTATCCGATGGTCGCGGCGTTACGCGGTCAGGAAGGCTTGGCTTATGCGGTGGTGGCCGATCAGCTCGGCTGTTTTTTCATGCTGGCGCTGGGCGGTGTGGTGGTCGCGGTGGTCTATGGCGGCGCGGCGGCGCATCCGCGCGAGATCGCAAAACGGGTGCTGCTGTTCCCGGCGTTTCTCGGGCTGGTGGTCGGCATCGTGGTGGGCGCGCTGGGCGGCTGGCCGGGCACGGTCAGCAGCATCCTGCACGACATCGGCAGCACCCTGACGCCGTTGGCGCTGTTCTCGGTCGGGCTGCGTCTGCGATTGCATCTGACGCGCGACCAGATCGGTGCCGCGGCGCTGGGGCTGGGCTGGAAACTTTTATTGGCGCCGCTACTGGTTTTTGCGCTCGGGCATTTCACCGGCGCCAGTGGGCTGCTGCTGGTGGTGGCGGTGCTGCAGGCCGGCATGGCGCCGATGATTTCGGCGACGATCATGGCGGATCAGCATCACCTCGAACCGCCGCTCGCCAATACCGTGCTGGGCCTGGGCATCCTGCTGTCGCTGCTGACGATACCGCTGGCAAACGGTCTGCTCTGAGCCACCGCACCGGACACCGATGATTCAGAAGATCTCGACGTTGCCGGCGCGTTCGCGACAGGCCAGCTTTCCGGCCGCTACCAGGTCTTCGTAGCAATGGACCTGATTGCGGCCATGATCCTTGGCGTAGTACAGGGCCCGGTCGGCATCGCCGACGGCTGATGACGGCTGTTTCTGGCTGTCAAAGCGCACCACGCCGGCACTCACCGTGACCCTGCCCAGTTGCGGGAATGCATATTCCTCGACGTTTTTGCGAAACCGCTCGAACAGTTCCTGCATCCTGCTCTTGGTGGTCGGCGACAGCACCACGACGAATTCCTCGCCGCCGTAGCGGAACAGCAGGTCTTCGTTGCGAAAGCTGCGCTGCATGATCTGCGCGACCAGCAGCAGCACCTCGTCACCGTAAAGATGACCGAATTCATCGTTGATGTGCTTGAAATGGTCGATATCGATCAAGGCCATCCAGTAATGTCCGGCACTGCTTCGGCGCTCCTGACCGGGCGACAAAGGTTTCGCATTGCGGTTGCGCAGCGAGGTTTCGAGTATCCGGCGGATGCTGGTTTCCAGGGTCTTTCGATTGAGCAGGCCAGTGAGTGCGTCACGTTCGCCTTCGCTGATCAGCGACAGGAAATTCCGGTAGAGCTGAGAGAATCCCTGCACCATGTGGGTGACATCGCCCTGGTTGCCGCTGCAGCGGAAGTACAGCACCTCGGGCGGCCTGCGTTCGACGATGATCGGCATGAAATGGATATGCTCGCCGGTCATGCTGTCGTGGTCATCGAACTGCCCCAGTCGCGCCACCGCATGCAGGGCAAAGGCGCTGAACGATTGCCAGCGCAGCGCCTCGGTATCGGCATGCCGCCAACTATCGCCAAAGCGCCGTGCGCCGGCATCCTGCAGCAGGGTGCGGCCACCGGCCGTCGCCACGCAGCGAAGGAAGGCAATTTCCTGCGTCGGCAGCAGTGACATCAGGGTTTCGATCAGGCAGGCGCGGAAATCGTCGCAATTCTTCTTGCGCGTGATCATCACGACGGTGTCCATCAAGGCTTGCGAGGCGGGCAGAGTCATCACGGCGCGGATGTCTGGGGGTCTTCGGAGGCTGACCTACTAACGGCAGCCGCCGGAAAATCTTGAGCCGGACCGCCGGCAT
>DATMTG010000227.1:0-17583 GCA_035565075.1 Stenotrophobium sp. | reverse complement strand
GAACCGCTCAGCGGGTATGGCCGGATGCGCCGGCGAACAGCTTCTGCGATGCACGCTGCGCCGAGTGTTCGTCCATTTCCTTCTGGCTGCGGCGTTCCTCGTGGCGCTGCGCCTGCAGGTTGTAGGCGGCGGCGAGCTGATCGAGCACGCCGGCATCGCGGCGGCGCAGCAGCCAGCGCGCACGTTCGGCCTCGCAGCGCAGCCGCGCCTGCTCGACGGCTTTCTGCTGGAACCGCGCCGCATCCTGCAGCCGGGCCAGGAACGCGCAGCGGTTGAGCATCATCGACGGCGAGCCGACCGCGATCGAGGCATCGGCGTACTCGGCGGCATAGCGTTGCAACTCGGCTAGCCGCGCTTCCTGCTCGGCCAGCGCGCGCCGGCATTCGCCCAGCGCCTGCATCGCCTCTTCTTCGCGCAGGTCGGCCAGTTGCTGTATCGGTTCCAGTCGCGCCGCCTTGGATGCGGACATGTCTTACTCCGGTCGTGAGGACAACAGGGTGGTGAGGGCCTTGACGCTGCCGCCGAAATCCGCGGGTTCGAGCACATCCTGGCGCAGGAATTCCTCCATCCGTGGCCACATCGCGATGGCCTGGTCGACGCGCGCATCGCCGCCCTTCTGGTAGGCGCCGATGTTGATCAGGTCGCGGTTGCGCTGATAGGCCGAGAACATCTGCTTGAACTGGCGCGCGGCGTGCTGCTGCGGCAGCGTGGTGATGTCGGTGGCGACGCGGCTGATCGAAGCCTCGATGTCGACGGCGGGATAGATGCCGGAGTCCGCCACCGAGCGCGACAGCAGGATGTGCCCGTCGAGGATGCCGCGTGCGGCGTCGGCGATCGGGTCGTTGGGGTCGTCGCCCTCGGTCAGCACGGTGTAGAACGCGGTGATGGAGCCGCGGTCGTCGAGGCCGTTGCCGGCGCGCTCGACCAGCTGCGGCAGGCGCGCGAACACCGACGGCGGATAGCCGCGTGTCGCCGGCGGTTCGCCGACCGCGAGGCCGATCTCGCGCTGCGCCTGCGCGTAGCGCGTCAATGAATCCATCAGCAGCAGCACGTGTCTGCCCTGGTCGCGAAAATATTCTGCGATTGAAGTCGCCAGCGACGCACCGCGCAGGCGCATCAGCGGCGAACGGTCGGCCGGCGTGGCGATCACCACCGCGCGGCGCATGCCCTCGGGACCGAGACTTTTCTCGATGAACTCGCGCACCTCGCGGCCGCGTTCGCCGATCAGGCCGACGACGATGACATCGGCGCCGGTATAGCGCGTCATCATGCCGAGCAGGGTCGACTTGCCGACGCCGGTGCCGGCGAACAGGCCCATGCGCTGGCCGCGGCCGACGCTGAGCAGCGCATTGATCACGCGCACGCCGACATCCAGCGGCTGCCGGATCGGCGCGCGTTGCAGCGGATTGATCGGCGTACCGTTGAGCCGCACGCGATGCTCGCAGCGCGGACGCGGTTGGCCGTCCAGCGGCTGGCCCTCGCCGTCGAGCACGCGGCCGAGCAGCGCGTCGCCGACCGCCACTTCGGCGGCGTGGCGGATCGGGATCACGCGCGCGTTGGACAGCAGCCCGTGCATCTCGCCCGAGGGCATCAGGTACATGCGGTCGCCGGAGAACCCGACGACCTCGGCCTCGTGTGCGGCACCGTCGGCCGACATCACGCGGCAGCGGCCGCCGATCTGCACGCGGCAGCCGACCGCCTCGAGCGTCAGGCCGACGACGCGCTTGAGCACGCCCTCGACCGTCGGCCCGCGCGCCTGCGCCAGGCGCGCATCGAGCGCCGGCATCTGGCGCAGCAGGCGCTGGTCGCGCAGTGCCCGCCAGGGATTGGCATTCATGCCTCCTCCCCGAGGAGGCTGCGCTCAAGGTTCGACTGGCGGGTGTCGAGGCGCGCATCGACCTGGCCGCTGTCGGTGACGACGCGGCAGTCGCCGCGCGCGAGACCGGCGTCCGCCACCAGTTTCCAGGTGGCATCGGTATTGAGCGTCAGCTGCTCGCCGAGCAGGGCCATGTCATCGGGATGCAGCTGCACGCGCAGTTCGCGCGGCGTCTCCGACAGGGCGGCGATCGCCTCGTGCACCGCACCCGCGACTTTTTTCGGATTGAGCTGCAGCTCGTCGTTGACCAGCCTGCGCGCCACCCTGACGGCCAGCTGGGTCAGGGCGTGTTCCAGTTCGATGTCGAGGTCCGCCAGCGGCAGGCTCAGGTGCTCCAGCAGGCCTTGCAGTCGCGACGCCACCTCGCGGACTTCGCGCTGGCCCGACGCCAGGCCTTCGGCATAGCCGCGGGCGTGGCCTTCCTCGTAGGCTGTCGCCTCGAGCTGGTCGAGCTGCGCGGCGGTATGCAGGCCGGTGGAATCATGCGACGCCAGTCCGGCAGGCCGGTCGTCGGCGATGCTCGGCAGCTGCCAGCGGGTCGCCACGGCGGCCTGGTCCTCGGAGAACACCTCAAACGAATTCTTCACCCTTGCCTCCCAGCACCAGCGCCCCGGCTTCCGCCAGGCGCCGTGCCACTGCCAGCACTTCCTTCTGCGCGGCTTCGACATCGGACAGCCGCGCCGGGCCCTTGGCTTCCATGTCCTCGAGCAGGATCTCGGCCGCGCGCTTGGACATGTTGGAGGTGATCTTGTCCTTGACCCGCGGCTCGGCACCCTTGAGCGCCATGCCCAGCGTCTCCGGCGGCACCTCGCGCAGCAGCGCCTGGATGCCCTTGTCGTCGACCGTACCGAGATCGTCGAACACGAACATCAGGTCCTGGATCTGCGCGCCGAGTTCAGCATCGGTCTCGCCGATCTTGGCGATGATGGACTGCTCCACCGTCGAGTCCATCAGGTTGAGGATGTTGGCCGCCACCTTGACGCCGCCGACGCTCGACGACTTGATGTTGTTGCCGCCGGAGAACTGCTTCTCCATGATTTCATCGAGCTCGCGCAGCGCCGTCGGCTGGATGCCGTCGAGCCGGGCGATGCGCATCAGCACATCGCTGCGCATGCGCTCCGGCAGCAGCGGCAGCACTTCGGCCGCCTGATCCGGGTCGAGGTACGACAGCACGATGGCGACGATCTGCGGGTGTTCGTTGCGCACCAGGTCGGCGACGGCGCGGGTCTCCATCCATTTCAGCGCCTCCAGGCCCTTGCTGTTGCGGCCCAGCAGGATGCGGTCGATCAGGCCGCTGGCCTTGTCCTCGCCCAGTGCGCCGACCAGCACGCGCCGGACATAGTCGTCGGCGCCGACGCCGAGCGAAGTCTGCGACTCCATCTCGGCGACGAAATGTTCCATCACGGTGGTCGCGCGCTCGCGCGAGACGTTGCTCAGCGCCGCCATCGCCTGCCCGACTTTCTGCACGTCCTTGGCGCCCATGTGCTTGAGCACTTCGGCGGCCTCGTTCTCGCCCAGCGACATCAGCAGGATGGCGGCGCGCTCGGGCCCGGCGATTTGCGCGTTTGCATCAGACATCGGAGCCCACCCAGGTCTTGATCACCTGCGCGACCCGCTTGGGATCCTGCGACACCGCCGAACGCGCCTGCGCCAGTTTCTGTTCGTAGGGATGCACGATGTGCGGAACCGCCGCGGCCGCCGCCTGCTGCTGCAGGCTTTCGGGCGCCTCGCCCGGCGCGGCGGACTGGCGGCTTTCGAGCACCGCGGTGGCGCGCGTCTTGCGGCCCGGCGGCGGCGAAATCAGGTTCTTGAGCGCCGGCCGCAGCACCGCGAACATCAGGATCAGCACCACCAGCGCGCCCAGCGACTGGCGGCCGATGTCGCGCACTTCCGGACGCTGCCACAGCGGGATCGGCGTCAGCGCCGCCACCGGGTCGCTGATGAACGCCACGTTCTCGACGCTGATGCTGTCGCCGCGCCTGGCGTCGAAGCCGACCGCCTGCTCGACCAGGCTCTGTACCTTGGCCAGCTCGGCCTTGTCCAGCGGCTGCAGCGTGCTGCCGCCCTTGCCATCGGCCTTGGGCAGGTTGTCGACCAGCACCGCGACCGACAGGCGCTTGATCGCGCCGCCCGGACGACTGGTGTGGCTGACCGTGCGATCCATCTCGAAGTTGCGCGTGCTGCTGCGCGACTCCGACACCGGCGTTGCCGACTGCGCGGCGGCATCGGCCGCGGGCTGCACCGCCGCCTTGCCGGCTGCGGCCAGCGCCGCCGGAGGATTGAGCGGCTGCGCCTGCGCGGCACCCGCAGGCTTGTTGCTGGTCGCGCCGGGAATGCCCTGCGCGGCATCGGCGGCGCCGTGCGTCACGTCGTCGGAGGTGTGCTCGCTGCGGATCGCGGCCGGATCGGGCTTGTAGGTTTCGCTGGCCTCCTCGCTGCGCGAGAAATCCATGTCGGCGACGACCTGCGCGCTGACGCGGCCGCTGCCGGTGATCGGCGTCAGCAGCTGTTCGATGCGCCGCACGTAGTCGGCTTCGACGCGGCGCGTCTGTTCGAACTGGTTGGCCGCCTGTTGCGCGGCGCCGCTGCCGTCGCCGGGCGCATTGAGCAGGTGGCCGTACTGATCGATCACGGTGACGTTGTTGGCCGAAAGCTCCGGCACGCTCGACGCCACCAGATGCACGATCGAGGAAACCTGCGAGCTGTCGAGCGCGCGGCCCGGCGCCAGTTCCACCAGCACCGAGGCGCTGGCGGCGTCGTCCTGTCGCGCGAACACGCTCTGCTTGGGCATCGCCAGGTGCACGCGCGCACTCTGCACCGGCTGCAGGCTGCTGACGGTGCGCGCCAGCTCGGTTTCCAGCGCGTGCTGGTAGCGTGCGGTCTCGATGAACTGGCTGGTGCCGAAACCCTGTTCCTGCTGGATCAGCTCGAAGCCCATGCCGGTGCCCTTGGGCAGACCCTGCGAGGCCAGTTTCATCCGCGCCTCGTGGACCCTGGCGGCGGCGACCGTGATCGCTCCGCTGGCCGGGTCGACGACATACGGGATGCCGGCGCTCCCCAGGGCGGTGGCGACATCGGACGCGTCGCGGGCGGCGAGGTTGGCGTAGAGCGGCACCATCGCCGGCTTCTGCGACCACATGAAGACGCTGACGCCGGCGGCGATCGCGGCGGCGATCGCGAGCAGCATCAGCAGCTGGCGCACGCCGGGGATGTCGCGCAGGTTTGCCAGTTGCGGCAGGGTTGCTTCAGCCATGGCTCATCTCAGATCGGCATGTTCATGATGTCCTGGTAGGCACTGACCAGGCGGTTTCTGACTTCAGTCATGGCGCGGAACGTCACCTGCGCCTTGGCCTGCGCAATCATCACGCTGGCGAGATCGGCGCTCGGATCGCCCAGCTCGAAAGCCTGCTGCATCTGCGCCGCGGTTTTCTGGCTGGCATCGACCTTGCCGATGGCGCCGCCGACCAGGGTGTCGAACCCGCCGGCGGCCTTCGGCGTTTCGGCCGGCGCCACCCGGCCCGAGGCCTGCGCGCTCAATGCGCGGATCTGTGACAGCACTCGGGTGACGTCGATGTCGTTCATGTCCTGCCTGCGCGGCTGCGGATTCCTGTAACCCTGTCGAGCAAGTTCCATGCCCGCTCCAGGACGCCGCATTCACGGGCCCGGCGGACGACGGCAGCCGGCAGCGTCAAACTTATGGCGTCGGGATTTCGCACCGGCGGCGTCCTGCGTCGGGCTCACGCCGTTTCGGATTCGGCGGCGTCTTCGCGCTGCAAGCCGTACTTGCGCAGTTTCTCGACCAGCGTGGTGCGGCGCGTGTTGAGCAGCTTGGCGGCGTGCGCGACGACACCGTCGGAAATCTTCAGGGCCTGCCGGATCAGGCTGGTTTCGATGTTGGCGATATGGTCGCGCAGGTCCACGCCGTCCGGCGGCAGCTGCATTTCCTCCACTGCGGCCAGCGGCATCGCGCGCGTGCGCGGCAGCGCGTCGTGGATGTATTCGTTTTCCTCCTGCGCCGCGTCCGCGACATCTTCCGCCACCGCCTCCTGCAGCGGCTCGCCGCCGCTGAACCCGGCGCGGTAGCGCGACGGCAGCTCCGCCACGCCGACCGTGGCGTGCGGATGCAGTACCGACAGACGTTCGACCAGGTTGTGCAGTTCGCGGACGTTGCCCGGCCAGTGATAGGCGCGCAGCATGCCGACCGCTTCGCGCGTCAGGCTGACGCTGCCGCGCGCATCGTTCTCCAGGCTGGTGATGATGTCCTTGATCAGCATCGGCAGGTCTTCGAGGCGCGAGCGCAGCGGCGGCATCTCGATCGGGAACACGTTGAGGCGATAGAACAGGTCTTCGCGGAAGCTGCCGTTGATGATTTTTTCCTCGAGGTTGCGGTGGGTGGCGGCAACGATGCGGACATTGCACTGCACGCTGTGGTTGCTGCCGACGCGCTCGTAGGTGCGCTCCTGCAGCACGCGCAGGATCTTGACCTGCATCGGCAAGCTCATGTCGCCGATCTCGTCGAGGAACAGGGTGCCGCCGTCGGCCATCTCGAAGCGGCCCTTGCGCGTGGTGATGGCGCCGGTGAACGCGCCTTTCTCGTGACCGAACAGCTCGCTCTCGAGCAGCTCGGACGGGATCGCGCCGCAGTTGACCGCGACGAACGGCGCATTGCGGCGACCCGACAGCTCATGAAGCGTGCGCGCGGCGACTTCCTTGCCGGTGCCGGATTCGCCGGTGATCAGCACCGTGGTATCGAACGGCGCCACCTGCTCGATCATGCGGCGCACGCGGCGCACCGCCTGCGACGTGCCGGTGGGCCCGCCGTTGACCGTCGTCGTCGCCGCCGATGAAACCTGCTGCTGCAGGCCGGCGCGGCGCAGAAGTTCGCCGAGCTGCTTGTGCTTGCAGGGATAGTCCAGCGCCAGGCAGGCGCTGCGGTCGAGTTCGAGCTGCTCCAGCGCCTGCGGATGCGTTTCGGACAGCACCAGCAGCGGCGGATGATAGTGGTCGCGCTTGAGCCACTGCGAGAAGTCGGCGAGCTTGTGCCAGTCATCCACCCGGCCGAGGATCACCGCCATGAAATCCTGCGGCTTGCGCTCCCGCAGGCTCAGTTCCGCGGCCTGCGCCACGACACATGGACTGTAGTCCAGGTATTGCAGAATCAGGGCGATGTTGCCGGCACGGTGTTCGTCGGCATCGATGACCAGGATACGTGGATCGGACATGACGGACTCTCCTGCACTCCTGAACGTCTTGCTCAAACGGCCATTTTCAGCGCGGCCCCCGCCAGCGCCCTGCGCCGTTCCTTGACCGGGGCGATCGCCATGGACTCGCGGTACTTGGCCACCGTGCGCCGTGCAACTTTCACGCCATTGCGGAACAGCAGCGCGGCAATCGCGCCGTCGCACAGCGGCGCGGCGCGGTTCTCGGCGGCGACGAGGCGCCGGATCATCGCCCGCACCGCGGTGCCGGACGACTCGCCCTCGACGCCATCGAGGTGGCTGGGGAAGAACGCCTTGAGCGGGTAGATGCCCCAGGGCGTCTGCACATACTTGCTGGTGGTCACGCGCGACACCGTCGACTCGTGCATCTGGATGGCCTCGGCCACCTCGCGCAGCGTCAGCGGCACCATGCCCTCCTCGCCGGCGTTGAGAAACCCGGTCTGGCGCTGGAACACCACGCGCGCCGTGCGCAGCAGCGTGTCGTGGCGCATTTCCAGCCCGCGCACCAGCCAGCGGGCTTCCTGCAGTTGTTCGCGCAGGCCGCGGTGACTGGCGCGGCCGCTGTTGAGCAGGCCCTCGTACAGGGCATTGACCCGCACGCGCGGCAGCGCACCGGCATTGAGCTCGACTTTCCACGCACCGGCGGTGCCACTGACGATCAGGTCGGGGACCACCGCCTGCGCGGTGCCGCCCAGGTCGGCGCCCGGCTTGGCGCTGAGCGCGCGGATCAGGTCCAGCGCAGCCAGCATCTGGCTTTCATCGGCGCCGAACTTTTCGCGCAGCTGCGCATACTGCCGTTCGGCCAGCAGCGCCAGGCCGTCGGTGGCGATGGCCTCGGCCAGCAGCAGTCCCGGGGTCTGCGCCGGCAGGTCGCGTAACTGCAGCAGCAGGCATTCGCCCAGGCTGCGCGCCGCGAACCCGCTGGGCTCGACGCCCTGCACCAGCGTCAGCGCCGCCTGCATCTCGCCCAGGCTCAGCCCGGGGCAGTCGTCGCACAGCGTCGCCATGATCTGCGGCAGGGTCTTTTCCAGATAGCCGTTGTCGTCGACCGCCTCGACGATGGCCAGCGCCAGTCGCGCCTGGCGCTCGCCGTCGACGACCAGCCGCAGCTGCTCGAGCGCACGCACGCGGATATCGTGCGATGGTTCGGCGGCGGTGTAGTCCTCGATCGATTGCGATTCGCCAGCCGGCTCGCCGCCGCTCCAGCTCTCGGCGCTGCTCCAGTCGAAGTCCGCTTCGACGCGCTCGGTCGCGGCGGCGTCGATGCCGGTGACCTCGGCCTCGGTGCTCTGTGCAGCCTGCGCCTCTTCGGCCTGCACCTGAATCAGGTCTTCGCCGGCCTCCGCATCGGCTTCGTCATCCTGCTCGAGCATGACGTTGCGCTCCAGCGCCTGGCGCATCTCCTGTTCCAGTTCGAGCGACGACAGCTGCAACAGCCGTATCGACTGCAGCAGTTGCGGCGTCATCGCCATCTGCTGTCCGACATGCAAGCGGAGTCCCGGTTTCATCTGCACTCTCCCTGTTCGTTTTTCTGGCGCCAGATTTGCGCCGCTGGGTGAGTTCATCTTTGGCCGGAAGGCCGATGCTGGCTATCCACCTTTTCCTGACGCCGGTTAGGGGTTTCCCCGACAGCCGCGCGGGCCCGCGGGCTCAGGAAATATCGGAGAAACCGTTGCGGATCGCGTAATGGATCAGCGCGTTGGCGTTCTTCAGGTGCAGCTGCTGCATGACGCGCGCGCGATGCGTCTCCACGGTCTTGACGCTGACGCCCATCAGGCCGGCGATCTCGCGGGTGGTCGCACCGCGTGCCAGCAGTTGCATCACCTGCCGCTGGCGCGGCGTGAACTTGGGCCGGCTCTCGGCGCGCGGCAGGCGCCGCTGCTCGAGCGCGCTGCGCGAAATCTCCGGACTGAAGTAGCTTTGCCGCCGACTGGCGGCGCGCAGGGCCAGGCCCAGTTCCGGCAGTTCGGCGTTTTTGGTCAGGAATCCGCAGACCCCCGCCTTGAGTGCGGCGCGGATGAGCGGATGAGCGGTCTGCCGCGACAGGATCAGCACGGCGACTTCCGGGCAGTGGCGCTGCAGCTGCGCCGCGGCCTCCAGTCCGCCGAGGTGCGCAAGGTCGATCTCGGTGATGACCACGTCGGGACGGTGCTGCGTGGCGAGCGTGACCAGCTCGTGACCGTCGCCGGTCTCCGCCACCACCTCGGTGTGCGGCAAGGCCTCCAGCAACGCGCGGATGCCGCTGCGCACCAGGCCCTGGGCGTCGGCGAGGATCACCCGCGTGGTTTTTCCGGAAGCCGCGTTCATGCGGCCATTGTCCGTGCGCGCTGTGGCAAAGGCAACGTGGTAAATCAGCCGGACACGCGGGCCGATTGCAGGGATTTGGCCACCGAACGGCGATGGCGTAGGAACACGTGCTGCTCGATCGCGGAGATGAACCCTTCGACCGGCAGATCGAAGCGCACCTGCACGCTGTCCGCAGTGCCGGCCTCGACGATCGCCGGCAGGCGCAGCGGCTCCGCCGCACCGCGGCTGAGGTAGACCTCGAGCAGGATGCGGCTGCCGACCGGCGGTCGCTGCGGACCGACGGCCCAGCTCATGCCCTCCGACGAAAACACCACGGCCACCGCCGGCGGCGGCGGCAACTGCGCCTCGACCAGGCGCGCCACCAGTCCCAGCAGCAGATCGACCTTGCGGTGCAGATGGTTGACCTCCTGCGCGAGCACGTTCTCCTCGGCAGGCAGTTCACGATGTTCCTCCAGCGCCGAGATCGCGTTGAGCAGGTGGATATTGGTGGCGGCCATGCGCTCGAGTTCCGCTACCGACGGCGGCTCGGCGAGTACGCTCCAGCGCATCGGCACGCGGTCGCTGTATTGAAGAACGGGCGGCGTTTCGGGCATCGTGGACTCCTGCCGGGGCATTCAGCGCCTGCGCGGATTCATGCGCGGCACCCGGCCATCTCCCGCTGCAACTTCGGTGCCAGCAGATTCTGCACGGATGCGGCCTGACCCAGGCGTCGGCGCCTAGTGGGCCCGTGCGGCGCCCGGGGCGATCGCATCCCAGGCCGATTTGATCTCGCGCAGCAGGCCCGATACTTCATCGAGAAGGGCGACGTCGTCGGTGGCGTTGGCTTGGGCCATGCGCTGCATGCAGTAGTCGTAGAGGCTGCCGAGATTGCGCGCGATTTCGCCGCCGGCCTTGAGATCGAGGCTCATCCGCAGGTGGTCGAGGATCGCGACCACCGAGCCGATGGCCTTGTGCTTGTACGCCAGTTCGCTGCGTTCGACGTGGCCGCGCGCACGCGCGATGCGATCGAGCGCGCCGGCCAGCAGCATCTCGATCAGCTTGTGCGGATGGGCGTCGCTGGCTTCGCCGGAGATCGCGGCACTTTGATACTGGCGGAGCGCAGAATGGGCGTGGGCTTGCATGGCGGGAGCTCTCAACGGGTCTGGGACACTATCGGCCGCGGCGCGGATTTCTTGAGCCCGGATCCTGTGAAAGCTCGGCTGGAATGTGCCACCCGCTCGCAACGCCACTTCAGTTCTTGTTGTTGCTGTTGCCGAAGCCCGGCAGGTTGGCGAGTTGCTGGGTCAGGTAATCGCTGGTCGATTTCATGGTCGCGATCAGGGTGTCGAGCGCCGAGAACTGTGCCGTGTACTGCGCGGTCAGCGCGGTCATGCGGGTGTTGAGCTGATCCTGCTGGTTCTGGATGTCCTTGACCTGCGCCTGCAGGCTGGTGGTCTCGGCGTCGATCGCGCCGCCGCTCTGCAGGTAGCCGCCAAGCAACGGCGACAACTGCGTTGCAAAACCGCCGCTGCCGGAAAACAGCTTCTGCACCGAGGCCAGATCGCTGGTCACCGCAGTGCCGAGCTTGCCGGTGTCCAGCACCAGCGTGCCGTCGGTGTTCGTGGTGATGCCGATCTGCGACAGCAGCGTGTAGGCGCTGCCGGTGCCGCTGGTCTGGTTGCCGAGGATGCTGCGCAACTGGTTGGCCATGCCGTTGACCGTGTTGTCGCCGATCAGCGGCCCGTTGTTCTGGCCGGTGGGATCGAATGCGGTGAGTTGCGCGATGGTGGTCACGACCTTGTTGTAGGCCGTCACGAACGACTGCACGGCGCTGGTCGCGGCCTGCGCGTTGGGCGCCAGAGTCAGGCTGACGCTGGTCCCGGGCTGCGCCTTGACCAGGTTGAGGCTGACGCCGCTGATGGCGCTGTCGACAATATTGGAGTCGCTGTAGACGTCGTAGCCATCGACGCGGATGTGCGCGCTCGCGGCCGTCTGCAGCGAGGTGGTATTGATGAACGAACTGCCGTCCGCGGTCGAGGCCGAGCTCAGCGTCAGCGCATTGTCGCCGCCGGTGACCTGCGATTGCAGCACCAGGCGTGAACCGTTGGTATCGGTGATGATGCTGGCGCTGACGCCCGGGTTGTCGCTGGCCTGGTTGATCGCGCTGACCAGCGCCGAAAGGCTGTCGTTGCCGCTGGCGAGGTTGACGGTGAAGGATTTGCTGCCCAGGGCAATGGTGACGCTGCCGTCGCCGACCGTCGTGTCGGGCGTGGCATACGCATCGCTGGCGATCTTGGCGCCAGTGGCCAGCGACACGACCTCGACATTGTAGGCGCCCGGCTGCACGCTGCCGGTGGCAGTGGCGGTGAACACCGTGCTGTCGCCGGAGCTGGCGGTGGTCTGGGCCACCGAGCCCCCGGCGCCGAGGCTGGCTGCCGCCGTCTGCAGGCCGGCCAGCACCGACTTCAGCGACCCCAGCGCCGAGATCTGCGTGTTGTCGGACGAAAGCATCCCGGTCAGCCGCGTGTCGTCCCCGGCACGCGCCGAGGCGACCAGCTGCGACACGATCGAGTTGACGTCCAGACCCGAGCCGATGCCGGGGGAGCTGAGCGCGGAGGTAATCGGACTGGTCATGCTGGTGCTCCTGCGGGATTCAGGCCGTGGCCTGGATCAGTGTGCCGTGATGGCCCTGCTCGTCGTGCAGGGCGTGCGCGATGCGCAAGGCGACATCGCTGGGTATCTTCTGCAGCACTGTACCGTCGCGCGTGTCGACCACCGCCACCACCACCGTGTCGAGCTGCGGGTCGATGCTGAATTGCAGATGCGTCTGGCTCTCGGCCAGGTGCCGGTTCAGGCGATCCAGCTGCTGCTGGACATCCGCCCGGGCCGGGGTCGCGCCCGACGGCGCAGGCGCGGCGGCGTCCGGCGCCTTGCCGTTGACGCCGGCAGTCGTCGCCGGCAACGCCAAAACCGCCGGGGTCGGCGGTATTCCTGAAATGACTGTGTTCATGACATAGCCCTTCCCTCGTTGATCGGCTGCCGTGCAACCGGGGCGGGAGGGTACCCGCCCCGGTCCACGGAGCTACCGCTTTACTGCAACAGCTTGAGCACGCCCTGCGGTGCAGAGTTGGCCTGGGCCACCATCGCCGTACCGGCCTGCTGCAGGATCTGCGCGCGGGTCATGTTGGCGGTTTCCTGCGCGAAGTCGGCATCGGTGATGCGGCTGCGTGCGGCCTGCAGGTTCTCCGAGGTCGTCGACAGGCTGTTGACCACCGACTGGAAGCGGTTCTGGTAGGCGCCCAGGTCGCCGCGCGCGGTGTTGACGGCATTGAGCGCGCCGTCCATCTGCAGCAGCGCGGTCTGTGCGCCGGCAGCCGTGCTGATGTCCAGGCCCGCGAAGCCGGTTTGCGTGCTGGCTGCCGTGGTCGCGGCGGTCAGGCCGGTCGTGGCCGTGGTGCCGGTACCGGCCAGGGCGACCGTGATGCCTGCGGCGGCCGAGGAGTTCAGCGTGATGCTGTTGTTGGTGTCGTTGACCGCGAACACGCCGGTCTGGTCGGACACCGCGTTGATCGCATCGCGCAGTTGCGAGGCGCGCTCGGTGGCGCTGCCGGCCGCAGCGACCGCACCGATGCTGACGCCGTTGATCTGCACGTCGCCGGCGGTGATGGCGGTCAGCGTGGTGGCGGCGACGCCGGTCACCGAGGCGCTGCTGTAGCTGCCGAGGCTGCTGGCGTTGGCGTTGACGATCGAGTTGATGCTGATGGTCTGACCGAAGTTGGCACCGACCTGGAACGACTGGTTGGCGAAGCTGCCGTCGAGCAGGTTGACGCCGTTGTACTGCGTCTGCTGCGCAACGCGGTTGACCTCGGCCATCAGCTGCTGCGCTTCGGTGTTCATCGCCGCGCGGTCGGTGGCGCTGTTGGAGCCGTTGGCCGACTGCACCGCCAGTTCGCGGATGCGCTGCAGGTTGTTGGTCACTTCGTTGAGCGCGCCTTCGGCGGTCTGCGCCAGCGAGATGCCGTCGTTGGCATTGCGCGTGGCCTGGTCGAGGCCGTTGATCTGCGCGGTCATGCGCTGTGAAATCGCCAGGCCGGCGGCGTCGTCCTTGGCGCTGTTGATGCGCAGGCCCGAGGACAGGCGTTGCATGGACGTGGCGAGAGAGTTCTGCGACATCGACAGGTTGCGCTGGGCATCGAGTGACATCACGTTGGTGTTGATTACACTTGACATGATCAATTCTCCAGAAGAGGTGGACATCCCGGACGGCCTGGGCCGTAACCTGGGTTTGCATCAGCGTTCCCGAATCCGGGGGTTCCTGCCGCTGCTGAGTGGATTAACGTCCGCGGCAATGCGTTCTTGAATCATCGTCGCCGATTGCAGACGAGCGGAGCGGAGCGACGGACGAACGGCCCGCGCACGCCTTCACGCAAAAAAAACCGGCCTGCCGGCCGGTCGTCGATCGGAGGCCGCGTTCATCGCAGGTACTGGAACAGCGACAGGCCCTGCACCTTGGCGTAGGCCAGTTGCACCGCCTGCAGCGTCACCGTGCGCTGGTTCAGTTCGGTGCTGGCCTGGGCCAGGTCGACATCGCGCACGTCCGACAGCGTCGACTTCGCACTCACCAGTTGGCTGCCCAAGCTGTTCGAGGCGTCGTCCAGCGCGGCCAGCCGCGCGCCCACCGTTCCGCGCACGTTGACCACCTGGTCGAGCCCGTTGGACAGCTCGGCCTGCAGGCCCTGCATGCGGGTCTGGAACTGCGCACGGCCGGCGGCCGTGGCCGGCGGATTCCTGACCAGGCCGATGAGATCGCTGATGGTCTTGAACACATCCTTCTGCTGGCTGGCGCCGACGCTGAAACTGTCGCCGTCCGCGGGCTGGCCGCTGAAGCT
The DNA here is from genome assembly GCA_035565075.1 of Stenotrophobium sp. GTDB lineage: Bacteria > Pseudomonadota > Gammaproteobacteria > Nevskiales > Nevskiaceae > Stenotrophobium. Next base: position 3,313 of record DATMTG010000227.1, on the reverse strand, counting down.
GACCTCGATGCCGCGGAAACGGATGCCATTGCCGGGCACATATGCGCCGGAGCCGATGACGTTGTTACTGCTGTCCGTCACCTGGTAGTTGCCGCCGCTGAAACTGATGCTGTAACTGCCGCCGTCCCACAGGCCCGGATCGAGCACCTGGCTGGTAGCCGGTTGCGCGGTGCCGGTATTGGCGGCGGCGGCCGACAACTCGAACGTGCCGTTGCCGCTGCGATTGGTCATGAACAGGCTGGCGCCATTGTCGCTGTCGGCGACGCTGCGATTGGGGCCGATCGCGAGCAGGCGCGCGTTCTGGTCGCCGTTGTAATTCACGCCGGACGATCCCTGCGTGAACGGCAGGCTGGTGCTGTTGGAGCCGGCGAACAGGTAACGGCCCTCGCCGTCCTGCGCGTTGCCGTAGGACAGCAGTTGCTCGTAATACTGCTGCATCTGCGAGGCGATGGCCTGCAGCGACTGCGGGCTCTGCGTCGCGGTGTTGGCCTGGATCGCCAGCTCGCTGATGCTTTGCAGCACATTGCTGCTGCTGGCCAGCGCGTTCTCCTCCATGCCCAGGCGCTGCTGCGCGGTCGAGACATTGGCGGTGTAGGTGTTGATGTTGGCGATCTGCTGGTCGAGCGACATGCCCTGAGCCCAGGCCGCCGGATCGTCGGCCGCGGTCTGCAGCTTCTGGCCGCTGCTGATCTGCGCCTGCAGCTTCGCCATCGCGGTCTGCTGCTGGTTGATGCTGGCGACGGCCAGATCGGTGGTGGAGTTGGTCGAGATGCGCATGATCAAGTTCCTCGTGCCGCGCTGAGCAGGGTCTGGAACAGATTCTGCGCGGTGGAGATCACCTGGGCCGCAGCCTGGTAGGCCTGCTGGTAACGCACCAGGTCGGCCGCCTCCTCGTCGAGATTGACGCCGGAGACCGCGTCGCTGTCCTTCTGCGTCTGCTGCTGGATCGCCTGTGCCGCATCGCTGCGGGCGCTGGCGAGCTGCGCGATGCTGCCGATCTGCGACACCATCGCGGTGTTGGCTGCCGACAGCGAAGTGTTGCCGCCGTTGAGCACGCCCTTGCTGGACAAACCCGCGAGCAGCACGGCATTGCCGTTGTCGCCGCTATTGGCGCTCATCGGGCCGACCTGGAAACTGTCACCGGCCGCTGGCGCACCGGCTGGCGTGATGCTCCAGCCGTTGAGGCTGATGGCCTGGCCGGCGCTGTAGGCGTAGCTGCCGCTGCCGTTGATGCTGTAGGTGGACGGCGAGCTGAACAGGATCGTCACCGGCGAGCGCAGGTCGGGATCGGCGGCGTTGCCGATGGCGTTGACCGCCACACTCGTGCTGCCGGTGTTGCCCAGCCCGCTGGATACGCTGATCGGCAGGGCCGCGGCGATCTTTGCCGGATCCTGCGTCGTCACCTGCACCTGCGCGGCGGCATAGGCGGTGGGCTTGACCAGGTAGCTGTCGCCGGCGCTGGCGGCGCCGCTGATCTGCAGGCTGATGCCGGCCGCCACGAACGGCGACGCCGCGGTGCCGGCGCCGGTCATCGGCACCGCGGCACCCGACGACACATCGGTCAGGTGCCAGCTGCTGCCGTCGTAATTGAGCCGGTAGCTGGCATTGGTCAGTTGACCCACATCGGCGAAGCCGACGCTGACACCGGCGCTGCCGGCGTTCCGGGACGAGGGCAGCGCCGATCCGCTGATCGGCGCAAAAATGTTTGCGCCCATGGCGCCGTTCTGGTCGACGCCCTGCGCGTTCTGCTGGTTGACGGCCTGCGTCAGCGTCACCGCGAGCGTGCCGAGCGCGGTCTCGGCCGGATCGAGCAGCTGGCTGCGCGCGTCGAGCAGTCCGCCGACAACGCCGCCGCTGATCTGGCTGTTGACGTTGATCGCCTTGTCGCCGATCGCCACTTCCTGGCGGCCGGTGCCGTAGTCGCCCGGCACCAGGCTGAGCTTCTGCGTGTTGCTGCCCAGTACCAGCGCCTGTCCGCCCGCGGTGAAGATGTTGATCGAGCCGTCGTCCTGCTTGACCGTGGTGATGCCGATGTTGCTGGCCAGTTGCTTGACCAGCGCGTCACGCTGATCCAGCAACGCGTTGGGCGCCTGCGGCCCGCCGTTGCTCAATGCGATGCGGTTGTTGAGATCGGCAATGCTCGACGCCGCCTGGTTGATCTGCGACACCGCCTGCGTCAGCTGGTCGTTGATGTTGCTTTCCATGCCGCTCATCTGCGATTGCAGGCTGCCGAACTGGTCCGACAGGCCATTGGCCGCGGCCAGCACCGCCTGCCGGTTGGCGGTCGACTGCGGATCGGAGGCCAGCCCGTTCAGGGCGGTGAAGAAATTCTGCAGCGGCCCACCGAGGCCGGTGGTGCTGCCCGAGGTCAGGCCATCGATCTGCGACGCCAGTTGCTGGAAGGTGTCGAGCCGGCTGTAAGAGGCGTTGTCGCCGAGACTGCGCTGGAACAGGATGGCGTCGGTCATGCGATTGGTCTGCTGCACCAGCACGCCGCCCGACGGCGTGGTCTGCAGCGCCGTGGTTTCGCGGCTGTAGCCGGGCGTCGACGAATTCGAGATGTTGCTGCTGACGGTGTTCAGCGCCTGGCGGAAGGCCTGCAATGCGCTGACGCCGGTGGTCATCATGTCGCTCATGTCCGCTCCTTACACCACCCGCGTCGCCAAGGCCTGCGCCAGCGCCAGCCGCATGGTCGGGCCGGTACTGATGCGGCGGATCTTTTCGGCGTAGGCCGGGTCGGTGGCATAACCGGCCTGCTGCAGGCCGCGTGTGAAATGTCCGGCGTCGCCGCCATGGTTCAGGGCCGCGGCATAACGCGGGTTGCCCTTGAGGAATTTCACGTAGTCCTTGAACGCCGCTGCCGGCGACTCGTAGCTGCGGAACTGCGCCACTTCCCTGGCCGGCTGGCTGCCGTGGTATTCGGTGGTCGGCTTGCTGACCTTGTCGCCCTGCCAGTGACGTCCGGCCTTGATGCCGAAGAAGTTGTAGCTGGGGCTGCCGTCCGGGTTCCTGATCATGTGCCTGCCCCAGCCGGTCTCCAGCGCCGCCTGCGCCACCAGCACGCGCGCCGGGACGCCGAGCTCGCGCGCCGCGGCCTGCGCCTGCGGCAGCAGGCTCCTGATGAAATCGGCCGGATGCGCCAGCGACACCGGCTGCTGTGGCTGCGCGGCGCTCAGCGGCACTTCCGCCGCGGTCGTAGAGATCACCGCCGCCGTTGCCGTGGCGGGTTGCGCCGGTGGAGCATTTTTTGTGTTCTGAAATTTCACGAAATGATCCGATACGACTTTTGTATCGAGCGGAAAATATTTTCGCT
>DATMTG010000226.1:0-17279 GCA_035565075.1 Stenotrophobium sp. | reverse complement strand
ACACGGACTGCAGACAGCGGCAACAGCCACAGCATGGTCATCGGCTACCTGATGTGGATTTTCGGATTCATGGGCGCGCACCGCTTTTACTACGGCCGCCAGCTCACCGGCACGCTCTGGTTCTTCACGCTGGGCCTGTTTTTCATCGGCTGGATCATCGACCTGTTCCTGATCCCCGGCATGGACCGCGACGCCGACCGGCGCTACCAGACCGGCGGCATCGACTACTCCGTCGCCTGGCTGCTGCTGACGTTCCTCGGCTTTTTCGGCCTGCATCGTTTCTACATGGGCAAGTGGATTACCGGCCTGATTTACCTGTTCACCGGTGGCCTGTTCCTGATCGGCGTGCTCTACGATTTCTGGACGCTCAACGGCCAGATCGACACACGCAATCGCACACCGGCGATGGCCTGAACAAACCCATGGCGCTGACCGCAACGATCTACAGCCTTTCCGTCCAGCTCAGCGACATGGACCGCAGCGTCTACCAGACGCTGGACCTGCGTGTCGCACGGCATCCTTCCGAAACCGCGGAATACATGCTGACCCGCGTGCTCGCCTACTGTCTCGAATTCCAGGACGGTATCGCGTTCACCGAAGGGGTCTCCGCCGTGGACGAACCCGCCGTGGTGGTGCGCGATCTCACCGGCCGCATCACCTCCTGGATCGAGGTCGGCGCGCCCGACAGCGAGCGCCTGCATCGCGGCAGCAAGCTGGCCGGCCATGCCGTCGTCTACACGCACCGCAGCGCCCAGCAGGTTCTGGCGCAACTCGACGGCCGAAAAATCCATCGCGCTGCGGACATCGCCGTGCATGCGCTGGAACGCCCCTTCATCGACGCCGCCGCGTCGGCCTTGCAGCGTCGTACCTCGCTGGCATTGACGGTGACCGAGCGTCAGCTCTATCTCGACATCGACGGAAAAACCTTCAACACCCGGATCGAAACCCATGCCATCGCCTGACGCCGCGGATGTCGAGGCCGAAGTCCGGCGCTGGCTGGAGCGGGTCGTGATCGGCCTCAACCTGTGTCCCTTCGCCGCCAAACCGGCAAGCGCAGGAACCATCAGCATCGCCGTGACCGAGGCACGCGATGAGGAAACCCTGCTGACGGAGCTGCATGCGCAACTGATGCGCCTCGACGACCGCGATGCCGGCGAACTGGAAACCATCCTGCTGGTGATCCCGCGCATGCTCCAGGTGTTTGACCGCTTCAACCAGTTCCTCGACCTGGCCGACGCGCTGCTCGACGAGTTCGGCTGGGCCGGCACCTACCAGATCGCCAGCTTTCACCCGCGTTATCGCTTCGACGGCACCGAGCCCGACGCGCGTGAAAACCTGACCAACCGCGCGCCCTACCCGATCCTGCACCTGCTGCGCGAAGCCAGCCTCGACGAGGCGCTGGCGAGCTATCCAAACCCCGAGGCGATTCCCGCGCGCAACATCCGGCACATGGAAAGGCTCGACGCTGAGCAGGTGCGCGAGCTGTTCCCGTATCTGGATTCCGGCTACAAAACCGCAGTCTGATCAGACCTCGCCGGTGGTATCGGCCCCGCTGGACAACTATCCCTAAGTAATACCTAATTTATTAGTCGTAAAGTGCGTGCATCAGATTCAGTACTTTGGAGCATGCAAACAGATGCGTGTCCTGCTGGCAGAAGACGACCGCATGATCGGCACCAGCCTCGTTCGCGGCTTGGGCGATGACGGCTATGCCGTGGATTGGGTGCGCGACGGCACCTCCGCCATCACCGCGCTGGCGGATCGCCAGACGAAATACGCCTTGCTGCTGCTCGACTGGGGGCTGCCGGAGCAAGATGGACTGGCGGTGCTCACCGCGCTGCGACATAGCGGGCAAAACACCCCAGTTCTGATGATCACCGCGCGCGACTCGATTGATGATCGTGTGACAGGACTCGATGGCGGCGCCGACGATTATCTGGTCAAGCCTTTCCAGATGGCCGAGCTCAAGGCGCGCATGCGCAGCCTGCTGCGGCGCCGTCTCGGCCAGACCGGGCCTGTCATTATCCAGGGTGGGCTGTCGCTGGACCCGGTCACCCGCTGCGCCCGCCTGCGCGATATCGAGATCACGCTCAGCAACCGCGAGTTTTCCCTGCTGCATGCCTTGCTGGAACGGCCGGGTGCCGTGCTGTCAAGGGGCCAACTTGAAGAGCGCATCTATGCCTGGAACGAGGCGGTGGACAGCAACGCCGTCGAGTTCCTGATTCACGGGGTACGCAAAAAACTCGGCGCGGCAATCATCGAAAACGTGCGCGGCTCAGGCTGGCGCATCGCGGCGGCGCCATGACTTCGCTGCGCTGGCGTCTGGTCATCACACTGTGGGCGGCGCTGGCGGTGATCGGCTCGGGCTCGGCCGCATACAGCTACGTCTACACCCGTCAGTCGACCAATGCCCTGCTGGATTATCAGCTGGCACAGATCGCCGGTTTTCTCGGCGCACAGGATTTCACCGGCATCACCAGCGCCGCAATGAATCCTCCTCCGCCGCATCACGAGCACGAGGATGACGTCATCGTCACCGTGCGTGGCCGCGGCGGAAAACTGCTGTATGCCTCCGGCAATCCCGGCCCGATTCCGCCGTTGTCCACGCTCGGATATCAGGACATGACGCTGCAAGGTGCCAGCTACCGTGTGTTTTCGGCGCAGGCCGGCACGCGCCGCATCGCGGTCGCACAGCAGCTTGAGACGCGCGAGGAAATTGCCGCCGACGCGGCACTGTCGGCGCTGCTGCCCATCGCCATCCTGCTGCCGCTGCTGGGACTGATCATCATCTTCGTGATCCGGCATCAGCTGCGGCCGCTGCGACAAGCCGCCGCAGAAGTGGCCGCACGCAAGCCGATGGCCCTCCAAGCCCTGCCGATCACCGGATTGCCGGATGAAATACGGCCTTTGATCGATGCGATCAACCATCTGCTTGCGCGGCTGCACGACGCCCTGGAAATCGAGCAGCGTTTCATCGCCGATGCCGCGCACGCGCTACGCACGCCGCTGACCGCACTGCAGTTGCAGGCGGATGTTCTCGATGGCTCGGTCGACAGCAGCGAACGGGCGGCGCGTCTTGACGAACTGCGCGCCGGCATCCGTCGCACCACTCATCTGGCCGATCAACTGCTGACTTTGCATCAGCATCCTCACGACGCTGCAGCCGTCACCGCCCACACCAGTTTGAGCCGCGCGATCACCGAGATCGTCTCGAACTATCATGCAGCGGCCAACAAAAAAAACTTGCATTTTCACCTCGCACTGACTGATGCGAATGATGTAGAAGTTCCCGGCGACACTCGCCAGCTGGCGCTGATCTTCGGCAATCTGCTTGACAACGCGCTGCGCTACAGCGCTGCTGGCGGCACAATCACCATTACGTGTCGGCGGCAGCGCAGCACGGTCAATATCGAAATCAGTGATGAGGGTCCCGGCCTGCCAGACACCGAATTGAGCACTGTGTTTGCGCGCTTTTACCGCATAGCCGGAGATCGCACCATGGGTAACGGACTAGGCCTGGCAACTGTACACAGTCTCGTCCAACTCCTCGGTGGTGCAGTATCCCTGAGCAATCGCACTGACCGCAGTGGTCTGCTGGCCTGCGTCACTCTGCCGCTCATTACCCAGATGCAATCAGCATGATCCGTGGCCTATTCCGCCTGCGCGCTTATATCCCTGCCTGTATTGCGCTGACGCTTTGCGGCTGCGCCAGCTACACCCCACTACCACTCAGCAACAGCGATGTTGAACAGGCGCTGAAGTCCCCCGATCGTGCTGCGCTGGTCAGCGCCGCAGCCACGCTGCAGCACCCGCGGCTGGCGCCGGTCACGCTGGATTTCTCCAAACCGCTGACGCCGGACGAACTGGCGGTGATCGCGGTGATCGCCAGCCCCGATCTCAAGGCCCTGCGCGCGCAGCAGGATGTCGCGCAGGCACAGGTGTTCGCGGCCGGACTGCTGCCCGACCCGCAACTGTCGCTGGGTCTGGATCACCCGATCACGCCGGGATTCACCAATGCCTATACAGCGGGTCTTGGACTCGACATCGGCGCACTTTTTGTCCGCAGCAAGACGGTTGATACCGCACAAGCCGCGGCACAACAGGTGCGGCTCGACATCGCCTGGCAGGAATGGCTGACGGCCGGACAGGCACGGCTATTGGCGGTGCGCATCGCCAGCCTGCAACAAGCGGTACAACTGACCCAGGACAGCCGCCGCATCGCCGACCGGGCGCTGGCCCGCAGCCTGACCGCGGCCGAGCGCGGCGATCTCAAGGCCGACGAAGTGGAGTTGCGCCGTATGGCCGCGGCCGACGCCGATGATCGCGCGCTCACGGTCGCACGCAATCTCGCCACCGCGCGGCAGGACCTCAACCGGTTGCTGGGCCTGGCACCGGATTCCGCGCTGACGCTCGCCGACATCGCCGCACCCGCGGATGCGCATCTGAATGCATCCGCACTGTTCGAGCGCGCGCGCGATGAACGGCTCGATCTGCAGGCCTTTGCCGCCGGCTACCAGAGTCAGGAAATCGCGGTGCGCCGCGCGGTGCTGGGCCAGTATCCGCGCCTGATGCTGACCCTCAACCGTGCCCGCGACACCAGCGCCGTCAACAGCTTCGGCCCCGCCATTTCTCTCGACCTGCCGCTGTGGAACCGCAACCGCGGCGCAATCCGCGTTGCCGAGGCCGACCGCTCGCGCCTGCGTGCGGAATACGAGGCGCGTCTGTTCAACACGCGCGCCGACATCGCCGCCCTGGTCGACAACATCAACCGCGAGCAGGCGCAGCTCGACCAGTTGGCGCAGCAGTTGCCGGCACTGCGGCGGATTTCCCGCAATTTCTCGGCGGCAGCGCAGCGCGGCGATGTCACGGCAACAGCGGCGGAAACCGCGCATGCCAGCCTGCTCGACAAGGAGTTGATGCTGGGCGGTCTGCGGCAATCCATCGCCGAACAACGCATCGCACTCGAGCTGAATGTCGGCGCACCCCTGACGGAATCCGGACAATGAAATACCTGCTTTTATTCCTGCCCCTGATTTTCGCAGCCTGTACTGCAAAACCCGAACCCGCGCCAACGCCGCCCAGCGTGCAGGTGCGGACCGCCGTCGTCCGCGAGATGCCGCTGGAACAAACCCTGACCGCCTATGGCATTGCTGAATTCGACCCGGCCAGCACGCAAACGCTGACCGTACAGTTCGAGGCGCAGGTTGCGTCTCTGCAGGTCGCCGCTGGTCAAAGTGTGCATGCCGGTCAGGTGCTGATGACCCTCGAACCCAGTGCCGGCACCCGTCTGCAACTTGACCGGCTGGCGCGCGAACAAGACGCCGGTGCGCATAACCTCGAGCGCCTGCAACGCCTGCTGGACGAAGGCCTTGCCACCAACGCCGATGTGCAGGCCGCGGCGCTGACCGCGGCCAGCGCGCGCGAGGCACACCGCAGTCTGGCGGCGCGTACCGGCGGCGGTCTGCTGAAGCTGCGGGCACCGGTGGACGGACTGGTGTATGGCCTGCCTTTTGCACCGGGGGATGTCGTGCCGGCAGGCAGTGTCGTACTGCGCATCGGCGCGGCAAACCACCTGCGTGTGCGCCTGGGCGTGGAGCCCGAGGACATTCCCCAACTCAAGCCGGGTGCCAGCGTCGCACTGCGTGAACTGCATGACGGTCAGGCCGACATCGCAGCGCGGGTTGACACCATCGATCGGCGGGTCGATCCACAGACGCGGCTCGCGGATGCGCTGGTGAACCTGCCGGCTGATACCACGATCCTGCCCGGCGAAGCGGTGCAGGCACGTATCGTGCTGACCAGTCGCGACCATGCGCTGGCGGTACCGCGCAGCGCGGTGCTGCACGACAGCAGCCACGGCAATCAGGCCTATGTCTTCATTGCCATCAACGGCAAGGCACAACGCAAGAATGTGAAGCTGGGACTCGATGACGGCCACGACATCGAAATCGTGCAGGGACTCAGCGCCAACCAAACCGTGATCAGCCAGGGCAACTACGAATTGACCGACGGCATGGCCATCCGTGTCGCCACCGATCCTGTCGCCACTCCCGCGGCCGCTGCCGGGATCGCACCGTGAAGGCATGGCTGGAGGCGCATCGGCGCTCGGTGCTGTTCTTTGCCGTGCTGCTCACCGCCGGCGGCATCGGCGCGGCGCTGCATCTGCCGGTCGCTCTGTTTCCGCAGATTGATTTTCCGCGCGTGGTGGTTTCGCTGGACGCCGGCGACCGGCCGGTGGACCGCATGGTGGTCGAGGTCACGCGGCCGGTGGAACAGGCGCTGCGCGGCGTGCCGGGCGTGCTGAACCTGCGCTCCACCAGCAGCCGCGGTGCGGCCGAAGTGTCGGTGAATTTCAACTGGGGCACCGACATGGTGGCCGCCACCTTGCAGGTGGAATCGGCGGTCAATCGGGTGCTGCCCGACCTGCCGCCGGGCGTGCGCTTCGAGGCGCGACGCATGGACCCGACGATTTTTCCGGTGCTGGGCCTGTCGCTCACCTCCGATCAGCGCGACCTGGTGTCGCTGCGCGATATCGCCTACTACCGTCTGCGGCCGCTGCTGTCGGCGATTCCGGGCGTCGCCCAGGTCGCGGTGCTCGGCGGCCGCCAGGCCGAATATCAGGTGCTGGTCGATCCGGCACGGCTGCAGGCGCAAGGGTTGTCGGTACAGGAAGTGACGCAGGCGCTGGCCGCCAACAATGTCACGGTTGCGGTCGGCCGGCTTGAAGACCGTTACCGCCTGTACCTGACCCAGGCCGACAACCGCCTGCGCAGCGCCGACGACATCGCCAACACGGTGTTGCGCGCCGGCCCGCGCGGCGCGCTGCGCCTGAGCGACGTTGCGCAGGTGCGCCTGTCCCACATGCCGCAGTGGACGCGCGTCACCGCACAGGGCCACGACGCGGTGCTGATCAATGTGCGGCAAAGTCGCGGCGCCAACACCGTGGCGCTGGCCGCTGCCATCCGTAAGCTGCTGGCGAACTACCAGTCGCAGCTGCCGCAGGATGTGCATATCACACCCTATTACGATCAGTCCGACCTGATCACCGCCGCCGCCAGCAGCGTGCGCGACGCCATCCTGATCGGCGCCGTGCTGGCCGGCATCGTGCTGCTCGTGTTCCTGCGCAGCCTGCGCCTGATGCTGGTGGTGGCGCTGGTGTTGCCGGCGGTGCTGGCCTCCACCGCGCTGCTGCTCGACGTGTTTCACATGAGCTTCAACATGATGACCCTGGGCGGCATGGCCGCCGCCGTCGGTCTGGTGGTGGACGACGCCGTGGTGATGCTCGAACACATCATGCGACGGCAGCAGGAACGCAGCCAGGGCCAGGACGCCGCAGCCGCGCCACTGGCCGCAGCCGCGGAAATGATCCGTCCGCTGGCCGGCTCGTCGCTGGCCACGGTCACGGTGTTCGTGCCACTGGCATTTCTCAGCGGTGTCACCGGCGGCTTCTTCAAGGCTCTGGCGCTGACCATGTCGGCAACGCTGGTGATCTCGTTTGGATTCGCGCTATTCGTGGTGCCGTTGCTGGCGGACCGCCTGGTGCGCGCCGCCGATGCGGCGCAAGCCGAACACAGCGGCCGCTGGCTGGCCGCGCTGCAATCCCGCTACGCCCGCACACTGCATGGACTGCTGGCGCGGCCGCTGTGGCTGCTGCCGATCATCGTGTTGACCGTGATTGCCGGTTTCCTGAGTTACCGGCAACTGGGCAGCGGCTTCATGCCGCACATGGATGAGGGGGGATTCATCCTCGACTATCTCGCCGCACCCGGCACTTCGCTGACCGAAACCGACCGCCTGCTGCGCCAGGTCGAAACCATCGTCCGCGCCACGCCGGAAGTGGACAGCTATTCGCGTCGAACCGGCCTGCAACTGGGCGGCGGTCTGACCGAGGCCAACGAGGGCGATTTCTTCATCCATCTCAAATCCGCGCGCTCGCGCAACATCGAAGCGGTGATGGCTGATGTCCGCCAGCGTGTCGAAACGCAGGTGCCGGGCCTGCAAATCGAAACCGCGCAGTTGATGGAGGATTTGATAGGTGATCTCACCGCCGTGCCGCAGCCGATTGAGGTCAAGCTGTTTGGCGACGATCCCGCCGTGCTGGATGCAACCGCGCCGGTGGTGGCAGCAGCGCTGGGCAAAATTCAAGGCGTGGTCGAGGTCAAGGACGGCCTGCGCATCATCGGCGACGCGATCGATATTCGCGTCGACCGCGTCAAGGCAGCGCTGGAAGGCCTCGATCCGAACGCGGTCACGCAGCAACTTGAAACACTGGTTGGTGGCAAGGTGATCGGGCAAATCCAGTCCGGTGAAAAGCTCATCGGCGTGCGCGTGTGGACGCCCGGAAACCTGCGTGAGCGTATCGCCGCGCTGGGTCAGTTGCGGCTGAGCGCACCGGACGGTCACAGCCTGCCGCTGAGTCGCGTGGCCACCATCCAAATCGTCAGCGGCCAGCCGCAGATCACGCGCGAGAATCTCGCACGAATGGTTGCGGTCACCGCGCGGCTGGAAGGACGCGATCTCGGATCGGCGATGGCGCAGGTACGCACCACCGTCGCTGCGCTGAAACTACCCGCCAGTGTCCGTGTCGAGTACGGCGGCCTCTATGCCGAGCAGCAATCCTCGTTCCGCGGACTGGCGCTGGTGTTTGCCTCAGCACTGCTGCTGGTGATGGCGCTGCTGCTGTTTCTGTATGAACGCTGGGCGGTGGTCATCAGCATCCTTTCGACCGTGCTGCTGGCGGTCTGCGGCGTGTTCGTCGGCTTATGGCTGACCGCCACCGAACTCAATATCTCGGCGATGATGGGCCTGACCATGATCATCGGCATCGTCACCGAAGTCGCGATTTTCTATTTTGCCGAACTCGATCCCGCCCACGATGTGAACCCCGACCTGCTGGTGGCCGCGGGTCGCGCACGATTGCGGCCGATCCTGATGACGGTTCTGATCGCGATACTGGCATTGATGCCGCTGGCGCTGGGCCTCGGCACCGGCTCGGCGATGCAGACGCCGCTGGCCATCGCCATCATCTCCGGCCTGATCGTGTCGGTACCGCTGGTGTTGCTGGTGATGCCGGCGCTGTATGCACGGTTCGATTCAACCTAGGTGCGTTCAAAAATGGAGCGATGCAATGAGAACAATCGTGCAAGGAAATCTCGTTCGCGCACTGCTGGGCGCTGCGCTTTTCTGCGGAGGCGGCAGCGCGTTCGCGGCCGGCGGTCCGCTGGGCATAGACCACCGGCTCCACTACGACGACAGCGGCATCTGGAAACGCGGCTATCAGCATGATCTCCAATACGGCACGATCGCTGCCGTCGTCCTCGGATCGCTGTGGGAAGGCGGCGATACGCGACTGGGCCGCACGTTCTGGCAGTCGTTCGACTCGCTGGCACTATCCTCGGTTGCCGCACAGGGCCTGAAGCTCGCGTTCTCGCGCGAGCGTCCTTCGCAAACCGACGACCCCAACGCCTTCTTCAAGGGCCACGGCAACGAAAGCTTTCCCAGCGGCGAAGTCACCGTCGTCGCCAGCGCGGTGACACCCTTCGTGCTCGAATACGGTCACGATTACCCGGCGGTTTACGGGCTTGAGGCACTGGTCGCCTACGACATGGTGGCGCGCCTCAAGGTGCAGGGCCACTGGCAGAGCGACGTGCTCGCAGGCGCGGCGATCGGCACCGCCTTCGGTTACTACGCTCACAGCCGCGACCAGCCGCTGATACTCGGCTTCATGCCACACGGCATTTTTATCGGACTGAAGGAGCAGTTCTGAAGAGTCATTTGCCGATGACACTCGACACACAGAAACACATCCTGTTGCCGTATCCGGGTTGCAACGGCAAAGTGTCAGTTTGATCAAGCCTCGCCGGCGTTCAGGTTATCGAACAACTCGGGCTGCGCGTCGTCCGCGGCAGGCTCCTGGAAATTGCCCAGGCCTACGCCGACCAGCCGGTAGCGCGTCGTCGGGTCCAGCTCCACGCGGTCGCGCAAGGCCAGCGCGATGCGCGTCAATTCCTCGCAGGATGCCGGTGGATGTTCCGGTGTGTGGCTGCGCGTGAGGATGCGGAAATCGTGCGTCTTCAACTTGAGCACCACGGTTCGCGCCACGCGTGGCGTCTTGCGTGATGCATTCCAGGCCTTTTCCGCGAGACGACGCAGCATCGGCTCGATTTCCGACAGCGGCACATCCTGCTCGAAGGTATCTTCTGCCGACACCGACTGCACCGGCCGGTCCGGCACTACCGGATGATCGTCGATGCCGCGGGCCAGTTCGTGCAGGCGCCGGCCATAGCGGCCGAACCGGCGCTCCAGCGCCAGCAGCCCGCAGTCGCGCAGCTGCCCGACGGTCTGCACGCCCATCGCCTGCAGTTTTGCGTTCATCACCTTGCCGACGCCGGGAATGCGCTGCACCGGCAGCGGCGTCAGGAAGGCATCGATCTCGTGCGGGCGGATCACGAACTGGCCGTCGGGCTTGCGCCAGTCGGATGCGATCTTGGCCAGGAACTTGTTCGGCGCGATGCCCGCCGACGCGGTGAGATTCAGGTCTTCGCGTATCCGGTCGCGGATCGCCTGCGCCACCTCCGTCGCCGATGACAGGCCGGTCTTGTTGACGGTGACATCCAGGTAGGCCTCATCCAGCGACAGCGGCTCCACCAGGTCGGTGTGCTGCAGGAATATTTCACGCACCATGCGCGAGGCTGCGCGATAGCGCGTGAAATCCGGCGGCACGAATACCGCGTCCGGACAGAGCCGCTCGGCGCGCACCGCCGGCATCGCCGAGCGCACGCCAAACTTGCGCGCCTCGTAAGAGGCTGCGCACACCACCGAGCGCGCACCGCGCCAAGCCACCACCACCGGCCGTCCGCGCAACGTGGCGTCGTCGCGCTGTTCGACCGACGCGTAGAACGCGTCCATGTCTATGTGAACAATTTTTCGCACGGGCCGGATTGTAGAGCGGCGTGGCGAGGGCCGTGTCGTTCGTTGAAAGTGTCGCTGCTTCAGCCTTGAGGTAGGGTTGGATGAGTCAGGGGGGAGGGACCCATCCTGGGATCGGGCATCAGGGGGGAGGATGCCCGGAGCAGGCTGAAGCAGCGACGGGAGCCATGTTGCCAAGGCGAGATGAACCCTGGCTGAACCTCCAGTAAGCCTTTTCTGACCGGGAAAACCGACGTGCGGCGGGCTAGCCGAAAACGACCATGCTCTGCCGGCTCAATGCGACCGCCTCGCCGCCCGGACCCCAGACCATGCCGGTCTGGCTGGTGTAGCCGTCCTGCGCTGCGGTCAGTTCCGCATCCATGCGCCAGCCCTGCAGCGGCAGATCATCGAAACGGTCGCGCAGGAATTCGATCATCCAGGTCAGCGAACTGCCGAACGCGGGCGTCTTGAGCAGCGACAGCGCGACCGGCGGAATCACGTCGGCAATCGCCAGCACATGCTCGTCGTTGGCGGGGCCGTCGTCGCGCATGCCGATTTCGATGATGTTTTGCGGAAGCTGCGAGCCGCTGAATGGCATGCCCCCGCGCAGCCAGCGAACATCGAAGTGCTGGATGAAGCTGGGCGTGATGCCGGGAACGAAGCGGAAATCCTGCGGCCGTTCGCAGATGACCTGTGGATAGTCCGGGACGATCCTGATCTTCGAGGCCCGGCTGCTGCCGAACACGCCGATCACCAGGCACAGCACCTGCCCTGCGCTCTGCAGGGTCGCCTGCACGTGGATCGCACTCTTGCCGGTGCGCAGCACCTGTGCGCGGATCTCCACCGCGCCCGCGCCAACCGGCGCGATGAACGTGGTCTGCAAGGTGCGCAGCGGCATGCCCCGCGGGACCAGGCTGCGCATGGCGCGCACCGCCAGCGCCGACTGCAGCCCGCCGAAGGCGCTGCGCCCCTGCAGCCAGTCCGCATCGATGGCCGCGGTAAACCCGGTTGTCGTGGCGGTCATGCCGCCCAGAATCTGCGAGAAGCGCATCGCTCACCAAAATTTTGAAGAAGTTCGATAATGGGCACCGGACACCGTCCGTTACATCCCGGATTCTACTAGGAGATTGCCATGCCCCTGTTACGCACGCTGCTGACCGGTCTCTGCCTGCTGCTGGCACAGAGCGCACTGGCCCGCGAACCGGTGATCGTGATGCACGACCCCGCGCCGGCACGATCCGGTTCCAGCACCCTGAACATCCAGAACAACCAGGGTTCGCACTGTGAGGCCGCGGATGTCGGAAGTTGCGGCAGTTGTGCGATCACTTGCGCCGTGGGCACCGCGGCAATGTGCCGGCCGGGCAAATCGGTGGGCCACGATGCCGATGCCTCCTGTGTGCGCGACCCGGTCTGCCAGTGCAAGTAGCACCGCCCCGCCGCCCTTTATGAAGACGACATGAACCTCGAAACGCTTGCCATCCACAGCGGCCGCCGCACCGACGGCGACACCGGCGCCATCGTGCCGCCGCTGCACCTGTCGACCACTTTTGAACGTGCCGCCGACGGCAGCTACCCGCACGGCCACGTCTACGGCCGTGTCAGCAATCCGAACCGGCAGGCGCTCGAAACCTGCCTGGCGGCGCTTGAGGGCGGCGATGCGGCCGCGGCGTTTCCTTCGGGCTCCGCCGCGCTGATGGCGATCCTGCAAGCGCTGTCGCCGGGCGATCACGTGCTGATTCCGCAGGACCTGTACTGGGGCACGGTGGTGATCCTGCGCGACCTGTTCGTGCGCTGGGGCTTGCAGTACGACGCCGTCGACCAGGCCGACCTGGCCGCGGTCAAACGCGCGCTGAAACCCAACACGCGACTGCTCTGGGTCGAGTCGCCGTCGAATCCGCTGATGAAGATCGTCGACCTGCGCGGCATCGCCGCGCTGGCCCACGGCGCCGGCGCCTGCTGCGTGGTCGACAACACGTTTGCGACGCCGGCGCTGCAACAACCCCTGGCGCTGGACGCAGACCTGGTGATGCACTCGACCACGAAATTTCTCGGCGGCCACAGCGACATCATCGGCGGCGCGGTCATCGCCAGGGAAAGCGGCGGCCTGTTCGCCCGCATCCGCGATTTCCAGACCAAGGGCGGCGCCATTCCCGCGCCATTCGACTGCTGGCTGCTGCTGCGCTCGATCAGCACCCTGCCGCTGCGCGTGCACGCGCAATCGGCCAACGCCCTGCGCGTCGCGCAATTCCTGGCGGCGCATCCGAAAATCGAGGCGGTGCACTACCCGGGCCTGGCCAGCCATCCGCAACACGCGCTGGCGATGCGGCAGATGCGCAGCGGCGGCGCGATGCTGTCGGTGCAGATCCGCGGCGGCCACGACGCCGCGATGGCGGTGCCGGCCGGCGTGCGGCTGTTCACCCGTGCCACCAGCCTCGGCGGCGTCGAAAGCCTGATCGAACATCGCGCCTCGGTCGAGGGCCCGGGCACCCGCACGCCGGACAACCTGCTGCGCCTGTCGATCGGCCTCGAGCATGCCGATGACCTGATCGCCGATCTGCAGCAGGCGCTGCGCTGATTTGGTTATCCTTGCGCCCGTCACGCGGGCTTGTCCTTTCTGAATTTCTGAATTGGAGCTGCTGATGTCGAGTCACTTTCCCGTTGCCGATCCCGATGGCCTGCTCGAGTACTCGGTGGTTTTCACCGATCGCGTGGTCAACCACATGTCGACGCTGTTCCAGCAGGCAATGCGCGACATCTCCAGCGACCTCAAGCAGGTTTACCGGGCCGATGCCATCGCGGTCGTGCCGGGCGGAGGCTCCTTCGGCATGGAGTCGATCTCGCGCCAGCTGGCGACCGGCAAGAAATGCCTGGTCATCCGCAACGGCTTTTTCAGCTACCGCTGGTCGCAGATTTTCGAGATGGGAAAGATCCCGTCGAGCGTCACCGTGCTGTCGGCGCAGGCTGTCGCCGGCGGCGAGCAGCAGCCGTTCGCACCCGCAGCGATCGAGGAGGTCGAGTCCTGCATCGCCCGCGAGAAGCCGGACCTGGTGTTCGCCCCGCACGTCGAAACCGCCTCCGGCCTGATCCTGCCGGAGGACTACCTGAAGCGCGTCGCGGCGGCCGTCCATGCCCATGGTGGACTGTTCGTGCTGGACTGCATCGCCTCCGGTGCAATCTGGGTCGACATGCGGCAATGCGGCGTCGACGTGCTGCTGACGGCGCCGCAGAAAGGCTGGAGCTCGACGCCCTGCGCCGCGCTGGTCCTGCTCGGCGAAACGGCGCGGCAGCGCGTCGAACAGAGCCAGAGCAGCAGCCTCGCCATGGACCTGAAGAAATGGCTGCAGATCATGCAGGCCTACGAAAACGGCGGCCACGCCTACCACGCCACGGTGCCCACCACTGGATTGCTGCAGCTGCGCGACGCCATCAAGGAGACGCTGGCCTGCGGGCTGGAACCGATGCGCAATGCACAGTGGGCGCTGGGACGCGAGGTTCGCGCAATGCTGGCCCAGCATGGATTTGCCAGCGTCGCCGCCACGGGCTTTGAGGCCCCGGGCGTGATCGTGTCGTATACCACCGACCCGGACATCAGCAGCGCAAAGAAATTTTCCGTCAACGGCGTGCAGGCCGCCGCCGGCGTGCCGCTGATGTGCGGCGAACCGGCCACGTTCCGCACGTTCCGTCTCGGCCTGTTCGGCCTGGACAAGCTGAACGATATTGCCGGCACCGTACAGCGCCTGCGGACGGTGCTCGAAAAAATCGGCGCCTGACCCGGAGACGGACATGAAAATCCTGCGCACGCCGGATGAACGCTTCGAAAACCTGCCGGATTACCCGTTTGCGCCGCACTACCGGATGCTCGGCGAACTGCGCATGCACTACCTCGACGAAGGCCCGCGCGACGCCGCACCGATCCTGCTGCTGCATGGCGAGCCGAGCTGGAGCTATCTCTACCGCAAGATGATTCCGCCGCTGGTCGCCGCGGGCCATCGCGTGCTGGCACCCGATCTGATCGGCTTCGGCAAGTCGGACAAACCCGCAGCCATGCGCGACTACAGTTACCAGCGCCATGTCGACTGGCTTGGCGCATGGATTGCGGCACTCGATCTCCAAGACATCACCCTGTTCTGTCAGGACTGGGGTTCCCTGCTCGGTCTGCGCATCGCCGCAGAACAGGAGCAGCGCTTCAGCCGCATCATGGTCGCCAACGGATTCCTGCCGACAGCGCGGCAGGGTGTTTCAAAAGGCTTCAGACTGTGGCGCGCGTTCGCCCGCTACTCACCGCTATTTCCGATTGGACGCATCGTCAACAGCGGTTGCGTCACCAAGCTCAGTGCGCCGGAAATCGCCGCCTACGACGCGCCGTTTCCATCGGCCAGGTACAAGGCTGGCGCACGTGCGTTTCCGCGCATCGTCCCGACCTCTGAAAACGATCCTGCGGTGCCTGCCAATCGTTTAGCCTGGGACAAGCTGGGCCAATGGCAAAAACCGTTCCTCTGCGTGTTCGGCAAAAACGACCCGGTCCTCGGCCATGCCGACAAGCCGCTGATCGCGCACGTGCCCGGCGCCAGGGGCCAGCCGCACGACCGCATCTGGGGCGGGCATTTCGTGCAGGAGGATCGCGGCGACGAACTCGCCAGGCGCCTGCTGCAGTGGATGCAAGCGGCGGCGTAAGCCGTATCAGACCACCTGGGTCCTGGCCGTGAATTCGCGCCGCACGCTCTGCTCCGCCAGCTGAGCGGCTTCGTCCGGTGATTTGTCGCGCGTCTCGATTGCCGGCAGCACGGTCCAGTCGATGCGGTTGCCCAGCTACATGCGGAATGTCCGCCGCTGGTTCAGCTTCCAGGTGTTGTGAATGTAGATCGGCACCACCCGCGCGCTCGGTGATTTCTTGATCAGGATCTTGATGCCGGCCGCGGCAAACGGCTGCAGTTCGCCGGTGAGCGAGCGCGTGCCCTCCGGAAATATCACCGCCGAAGTGCAGGTGTCTTCAATCAATTTTCCGAGACGGCCGATTTCCTTCAGGGACTGCCGCGTATCGTCGCGATCGATCAACGCCGCGCCGCTGTGGCGCAGGTTGTACGACACGCTGGGAATACCCTTGCCGAGCTCGATCTTGGAAACGAATCTCGGCGAGTAGCGGCGCAGATACCAGCCGATGCCGACCACATCAATCTTGTTCTGGTGGTTGGCGACAAAGATGATCGGACGCCCCTTCGGCAGCGGCTCGACAAAGCGCACACTGCTGCGCGTACCCAGTATCCCAAGGGCGTGCATCAGGCAGAAATTCATCAGGCCGACGGACCCGCGATGCGCGCGCGCGCCAAAGACGCAGCGGGCGACGACCTGCACGACATGGAAAATCAGCAGCAGCAACAGCCACGTCAGCAGGAAAATCACCGTCAGGATGGTGCCGAATATCTTGTTCAACGGCGGTGCGGCTCCAGCGGCAGCGGTGCGTGATTGCAGTCCAGAGTGTACTCCGTAAGCGCGGACCGACAGCATGCCGGGCAATCCGCCCGGTGGCGCTTAATCCGCCGCTGCCGCCGCGGCCCTGCCGCGTTCGCGCGCTGCGGCTTCGCGCCGCGCTTCTTCGATCTGATCGAGCACCGCGTCGACATCGGCCCGCGTCGGATCGTGAATGTATTGCCCGGTGAGTGGCGTTGCCGGCGTCAGCTCGCCCGCCTGGTAGAGCTGCCAGATTTCATGCGCATAGTCGGTCTCGATCAATTCGGGCACGATCCGGCCAAAGCTCGCGCGCATGTTGTTGACGTCGCGCTCCAGCATGCGGAATGCGTTGTTGTTGCTCGCCGCATTCACCGCCTGCGGCAGATCGATGATGACCGGGCCATTGGCGTCCACCAGCACGTTGTATTCGGAAAGATCGCCGTGGATCAGGCCGGCGCACAGCATCAGCACGATCTGGCTCATCATGAATGCGTGCCACTGCTGCGCCTGCGCTGCGGTCATGTCGACCTCATTCAAGCGCGGTGCGGGATTGCCGTGCTCGTCCAGCACCAGTTCCATCAGCAACACCCCGGCGAACACGCCATAGGGTTGCGGCACGCGCACGCCGGCGCCCGACAGGCGATAGAGCGCGTCAACCTCGGCGTTCTTCCACTCCTCTTCCGACACCTTGCGCCCGCGGCGGCTGCGGTTGCCCATCGCACGCGCATCGCGGCTGCCGCGCGCCTTGCGGCCTTCCTGGTATTCGGCGAGCTTGTGGAAGCCGCGATGTTCAGCGTCCTTGTAGACCTTGGCGCAGCGGACATGGCTGCCGCAGACCACGGTGAAGACGGATGCTTCCTTGCCGCTCTTGAGCTGGCGCAGAACCTCGTCGACCATGCCCTCGTCGATCAGCGGTTGCAGGC
>DATMTG010000225.1:0-3144 GCA_035565075.1 Stenotrophobium sp. | reverse complement strand
GGGCGATGGAGCGCCCGCCGGGCAGGACCGGTCGACCGGCACGCAGCCGGTCACCGGAATCCGCGACGCCAACCACGTGACGACGCGGCGCGTTATATTATGTAAGGACCGGGAAGGAATCCGGCCCGCCGCGACTTTCAGCAGGAGGCCTGTTTTGACTTACCTCATCGACCGACGCTTGCAGGGCAAGAACAAGTCTGCGGTCAACCGCGAACGATTCTTGCGTCGCTATAAGGCGCAAATCAAGGATGCGGTGGGCCGGGCGATCAAGGGTCGCTCGATCACCGACGTCGAAAATGGCGAGAAAGTCTCGATTCCCGTCAAGGACGTGAGCGAGCCGCATTTCGGGCACGCCCATGGCGGTGTCTGGGAAACCGTCAACCCCGGCAATACCGAATACCAGAAAGGCGACACGATCAACCGTCCCCGCGGCGGTGGCGGCGGCGCCGGACGCGGCCGGGCCGGCAACAGCGAGCAGACGACCGAAGACGATTTCATCTTCGAGCTGTCGCGCGAAGAATTCATGAATTACTTCTTCGAAGACCTCGAGCTGCCGAACATGGTCAAGACGCAGCTGACCCAGGTCGTCGAATACAAGAACCAGCGCGCCGGCTACAACATCTCCGGCACGCCGTCGAACATCCACGTGCTGCGCTCCCTGCGCGGCGCGCTCGGCCGGCGCATCGCGGTGGGCGGCACCTCCCGCAAGCAGCTGACGGCCCTCGAGCACCAGTTGCGCGATCTGCAGGAACAGGGGGCGGAGGACGACGACCCGATGGTGATCGAACTCAAGCACAAGATCCACCATCTGCACACGCGGCTGCTGGCGATACCGTTCATCGATCCCATCGACCTGCGGTACAGCAACCGGATCAAGATCCCGAAACCGTCCACGGCGGCCGTCATGTTCTGCATCATGGACGTGTCCGGATCGATGGACGAGAGCCGCAAGGACACCGCCAAGCGCTTCTTCATCCTCCTGTACCTGTTCCTCAAGCGGGTCTACGAACACATCGACGTCGTCTTCATCCGCCACCACACGGCGGCGGCCGAGGTCGACGAAAACGAGTTCTTCCACTCGCGCGAGTCGGGCGGCACCGTCGTGTCGTCGGCGCTGCACCTGCTGAACAAGGTCATCAGCGAGCGCTACAGCAACGGCGACTGGAACAGCTACGTGGCGCAGGCCTCGGACGGCGACAACTGGGACAACGATTCCGTGCTGTGCAGGCAGATCCTGACCAGCGCCATCATGCCCAAGGTCCAGTACTACACGTATGTCGAGATCACCGACGGACCGCCCCAGAACCTGTGGGAGCAGTACGCCGAAGTCGCGGCCACGCACCAGAACTTCGCCATGCAGAAGATCGTGACGCCGGCCGACATCTATCCGGTGTTCCGTGAATTGTTCAAGAAGCAGCCCAAGTAGCGAGGCCCGCTATGCCAAGAGACCCCAACAACCCGCGCGCCCTGCCCGAGCAATCGGAATGGACCTTCGACCTGATCGAGCAGGCGCACGAGGAAATCCGCCGGGTGGCCAGGAAATTCGGCCTGGACACCTACCCCAACCAACTCGAGATCATCTCGGCCGAGCAGATGATGGACGCATACACGTCCGTCGGCATGCCCGTGTCGTACAATCACTGGTCGTTCGGCAAGCATTTCCTGACGACGGAAAAGAGTTACAAACGGGGCCAGATGGGCCTCGCATACGAAATCGTCATCAACTCGAATCCCTGCATCGCCTATCTGATGGAGGAAAACAGCTTGACGATGCAGGCCCTCGTGATCGCGCACGCGGCCTACGGTCACAATTCTTTCTTCAAAGGCAACTATCTGTTCCGGACCTGGACCGATGCCGACGCCATCGTCGACTATATGGTCTTTGCGAAGAACTATATTGCCGAGTGCGAACAACGGCACGGCATCGACGCCGTCGAAGAGCTGCTCGATTCCTGTCACGCGATCCAGAACTACGGCGTGGACCGCTACAAGCGGCCGGCCAAGCTGTCGGTCGCGCAGGAGGCCGCGCGCCAGAAGGAGCGCGAGGAATACATGCAGTCGCAGGTCAACGAACTGTGGCGCACCCTGCCGCGGCGCGAAGAGCAGGTGAAGGACCAGGCGCCGCCCCGCTTCCCGCTCGAGCCCGAGGAAAACCTGCTCTACTTTATCGAGAAGTATGCGCCGCTGCTGGAACCGTGGCAGCGTGAACTCGTACGCATCACGCGCAAGATCTCGCAGTATTTCTATCCGCAGCGCCAGACCCAGGTCATGAACGAGGGCTGGGCGACCTTCTGGCACTACACGATCCTGCACGAACTCTATAAAGAAGGCATCGTCGGCGATGGCTTCATGCTGGAATTCCTGCAGAGCCACACGAACGTCGTCTACCAGCCGCCGGCCACGAGCCCCTATTACAACGGTATCAATCCGTACGCGCTGGGGTTCGCGATGATGACGGACATCAAGCGCATCTGCGAAGACCCGACGGACGAGGACCGGGCCTGGTTCCCCGACATCGCCGGCAGCGACTGGCTCAAGACGCTTGATTTCGCCATGCGGAACTTCAAGGACGAGAGCTTCATCGCCCAGTACCTGTCGCCCTAGCTGATCCGCGACTTCCACTTTTTCGCCGTGCTGGACGACGACCGCAGCGACAAGCTGACGATTTCGGCCATCCATGACGAAGCCGGATACCGCTATGTACGCCAGCAGCTGGCCGATCAGTACAATATCGGCAACCGCGAGCCGAACATTCAGGTCTGGCAAGTCAATACGCGAGACGACCGCGCGCTGACGCTACGTCACACCCAGTTCCAGCGCCGCCCGCTGAACCAGCAGGCGCACGAGGTGCTCAAGCACGTCGCACGCCTGTGGGGCTTCGATGTGCGCCTCGAGACCGTTGACCCATCCGGGCGTGTCGTCAGCAGCCTGGAGTGCCGCCGCGAGAAGCGCGCACGTTACTGATCTCCCTGCCCGCGCTACCAGTCGCGGGCATTTTTTTCTTCCATCCTGTTGACACCCTCTTCACCTTGTGATGTAGTTCAACTAACTCCAGACGCGGTTAGTGAGCCATATCAATCCCCTGTATTCACACAAGATCTTGTTATGGCCGCCCCTCTGATCTAGGGGGAAAACCGTTTCAAC
>DATMTG010000224.1:0-4831 GCA_035565075.1 Stenotrophobium sp. | reverse complement strand
GGATGCGCTCGTGGACCGTGCACAGGCTCGACTCGACCAGCGCCCGGAACACCGATTCCTTGTCCGGGAAATAATTGTAGAACGTACCGGCGGCGAGACCGCTCTTGCGGATGATGTCGCGGATGGTGATGGCGTCGTAGCCGAGGTCGACGAAAGCATCGTGCGCGGCGTTGAGGATCGCGGCCTGGTTGGCCTGCTTGTTGAGTTGCCGTTTGCCGGAACAGATCGTCATGGCGGCAATTATGCCGCTTTCATTCGGTATCGGGATGATGTTGTCCGCGGAAGACGTTTGGGGGGACGCCTTTCCAGCGCTTGAAGGCGTGGATGAAGCTGGCCGATTCGGAGTAGCCCAGGCGCGCGGCGATCTCATCGAGCTTCATCCCCGGCAGCATCAGCAGTTCCTCGGCCAGCATCTGGCGGATTTCATCCAGCAGCGCCCGGAACGAGGTGCCTTCTTCCTCGAGGCGGCGGCGCAGGCTGCGCGATGCGATGTGCAGGTCTCGAGAAACCTGATCGATGCCTGGCATGTCGCCAGGTGATTGCAGCAGCCGGTCGCGGACACGGCCGGCAATCCCGGCGCGTACGCGCCGTTTTTCCAGGAGTTGGCGGCATTGCGCGAGGCAAAGCCGCGCCATATCGCTGTCGCTCTGGGGGAGCGGAGCATCCAGATGCGAGGGGTCAATGCAGATGGCGTTGTCGGTTGCGTTGAAACGCGGTTCCACACCGCAAAGCTTGCGCAGGCGCGCGGCATAGGAAGGGCGCGGGAAGCGAAATTCGGCGGCTGTCACCGGCAGATAAGTGGGGCACATCTCGCGCATGGCGTTGGCCCAGGCCCCGAGATCGCGCTCAAACAGGAACTGGCGCACGTCATCGGGGATCTGGCGGTCGTCCAGGTGCAGCCGGTAGCTTTTACCAACGGCCTGTAGCGGCTGAAACCGCACGAAGGCGTAGCTCAGATCCAGATAACGGGTGGCGATGGCGACTGCACTGCGGAGATTCGGGCTGGTCAGCAATGCAAAGCCCCAGATGCCGTAGGAGGAAAGATGGTACTGCAGTCCGGCATCCAGACCGATGCCGGGGATGTGCCCGATCGAGCTCACCAAATTGCGGGCCACCTGCAGTTCCTGCGCCGCCAGGATTTCGGTTTGCGGATTGACCAGCGCAGCTTCATCAATGCCGGCATTGAGCAGGCATGCTTTTGCAGTCATGCCATGACCGGCGGCGAAACGGGTCAGCAGTTGCACGCTGACGATGGATCGGCGGATTTCTGTCGCTGGCATGCAGATCGTGGTCCGAACAGGTTGGCCTGAATTATCAATCCATTGGCTGGTGCCGTCATCCACAAAACAATGACGCAGGTGCCATGATTCAGTCAGTATTCGCAATCGAGAGGAGGAACAGCCATGCGCGAGGCATCAACAGGCAGCGTCAAGGTGGCGATTATCGGTGCAGGATTCGGCGGCATCGGCATGGCGTATTCCTTGCGTCAGGCAGGCATCGATTCCATCGTAATCCTCGAAAAGTCGGATGATCTTGGTGGGACCTGGCGCGAGAATACCTATCCTGGCTGCGGTTGCGACGTCCCTTCGCATTTCTATTCGTACTCGTTCGAGCCGCATTACCCCTGGGCCTGGCGCTATGCCAAGCAGAGCGAGATCCTGGCGTACCAGCATCACGTCGCGCGCAAGTACGATCTCGAACGGCATATCCGCTATGGCAGCGAGGTGCAGAGCGCGGATTACGACGAAGCGCGTGCGCTGTGGCTGCTCAAGCTCAAGGATGGCCGGCAGATCGAGGCCGAGAGCGTGGTCAGCGCTGTGGGTCAGTTGCACCAGCCGGCGTATCCGAAAATTCCCGGGCGCGAGCGTTATCGCGGCAAGACCTTCCACTCGTCGCACTGGGATCACACCTACGAACTCGAAGGCAAGGCGGTCGCGGTGATCGGTACCGGCGCCAGTGCCGTGCAGTTCCTGCCGCAGATCGCGCCGCGCGTGAAAACGCTGAAGCTGTTCCAGCGCTCGCCCGGCTGGACTTTTCCGAAAGTCGAGAAGCAGTTTTCGCGCTTCGAGCGCTGGCTGCTCGACACGTTCCATTTCGTGCACGATCTCGATCGCCTGCGCGTCTTTATCATTTGCGAGGTCCTGGCGGCGGCCTACAACGGCAATCGTCTGCTGGCCCGCCTGGTCACGGCAATCTCGAAGCTGCAGATGCGCTGGCAGGTGCGCGATCCGGCGTTGCGCCGCAAGCTCATGCCGGACTTCCCGATCGGCTGCAAGCGCATCCTGCTCACCAACCAATGGCTGCCGGCGCTGGTGCGGCCGAACGTCGAAGTGATCGACGACGGCATCGCCGAGTTGACCGAAACCGGCGTGCGCACCGCCGACGGCAAGCTGCGTGAGGTGGACGCCATCATCTACGGCACCGGCTTTACGGCGACCCAGTTCCTGACGCCGATGATCGTGCGCGGTCGTGGGGGGCGCGATCTGCATGAGCTCTGGGCGCGCGGAGCCACGGCGTATCTCGGCATGGCGGTGTCGGGTTTCCCGAATTTCTTCGTGCTGTACGGACCCAATACCAACGTCGGTTCCGGTTCGATCATTTTCATGCTGGAGCAGCAGCAGAACTACATCGTCCGGTTGATGCAGCAGCGCGAGCGCCGCAACTGGCGCTGCATCGAGGTCACCGAAAGCGCTCAGGCCGCCTACGCGCAGGAGATGCGCACACGCAGTGCCGGCACCACCTATACCGGCGATTGCCAAAGCTGGTACAAGACCGCTGACGGCATCAATACCAACAACTGGGTCGGCTCGATGAGCGAATTCCGCCGCCGTACCGCGGTGCCGCTGATGACGGACTTCTGTGGCGAGCCGGTATCGGCGGTGCAGGACCTGGCGGCATGAATGCAGGCATGAAAACCAAAAGGAACACGGATGAAACGTAGACCGCTGGAGCCCGAGATGGAGCTGTTCCGTGACTCGGCGCGCAAGTTTTTTCAGCAGGAGATTCGCCCGCACAGCGAGCGCTGGCGCGAAGCGCACATCGTCGACCGCGAGGCGTACCGGAAGGCGGGCGACATGGGCCTGCTGTGCATGTGGGTCGACGAGAAATACGGCGGGCAGGGCGTCAGGGATTTCCGCTATGAACAGATCCTGATCGAGGAAAACGCCTTTCACGGCGACAGCGGATTTTTCATCACGCTTCACAGCCGGCTGGTGGCGCCCTATATCGGCCACTTCGGCACCGAGGAGCAGAAGCAGCGCCTGCTGCCTGTGTTCATCAGCGGCGAAAAAATCCTCGCCATCGCCATGACCGAACCGGATGCCGGTTCCGATCTCGCCGGCATGAAGTCGCGTGCGGTCGACCAGGGCGATCACTGGCTGCTCAACGGCTCCAAGACCTACATCTCCAACGGCATCAACGCCGATGTCGTGATCGTCGCCGCCAGGACCCACGCCGACAATCCGCATGGCGTGACGCTATTCATCGTCGAACGCGGCATGGAAGGTTTTGAACGCGGACGCAATCTCAAGAAGATGGGTATGCAGTCACAGGATACGGCCGAGCTGTTTTTCCGCGACGTGAAGGTGCCCAAGGCCAACGTGCTCGGCAAGGTCGATGGCGGCTTCTATCATCTGATGCAGGGGCTCGCCGAGGAGCGCCTGATCGGCGCCTGCGGCAACATCGCCGCCGCGCGCTGCGCCCTGGAAGTCACCCGGGAGTTCGTGCGCCAGCGCAAGGTTTTCGGCAAGCCGTTGTCGAAAATGCAGAACACGCGCTTCAAGCTGGCGGCGCTGGATACCGAGATCGACATCGCGCAGGTCTACGTTGATCGCTGCGTCGAGATGCACAACGACGGTAAACTCAGTCCCGACGACGCGGCGCGTGCCAAGCTCTACACCAGCGAAGTCAACGGCCGCATGGTGGACGAAGGCGTACAACTGCACGGCGGTGCCGGTTACATGGATGAATATCCGATCTGCCGAATGTACCAGGACGAACGCATCCACCGTATTCTCGCAGGCACTTCAGAGATCATGAAAGAGATCATTGCCCGTTCCACGCTCGACTGAAAAACAGAAATGAATCCGCAAAACATTCTTTACAACAGCGACGCCGGCGTCGCCACGATCCGTCTCAACCGTCCGCAGGCGCTCAACGCCATGACGCCGGAGTTGATGTCCGAACTCAGCGCCGCGCTGGACCAGGCCGCAGCCGATGCCGCGGTCCGCGCAATCATCCTTACCGGCGAGGGCCGCGGTTTCTGCTCCGGTGCCGATCTGGCTGCGACCCAGGCGAAGCCGCCGCTGGACGCCGAGGGCAGGCTCGATCTGGGCCTGCTGCTGGAAACCCACTACAACCCGCTCGTGCTGAAAATGCGCGCGATGCCCAAGCCGATCCTCGCCGCGGTCAACGGCATGGCCGCCGGGGCCGGCGCCTCGCTGGCGCTGATGGCGGACCTGACGATCGCGGCACGCTCGTCGTATTTCCTGCAGGCCTTCGTCAACGTCGGCCTGATCCCTGACGCTGGCGGCACCTGGTTCCTGCCGCGCAGCATCGGTCCCCAGCGTGCCATGGGACTGGCCTTGCTGGGCGACAAGCTGCCGGCGGAAAAGGCAAAGGAATGGGGACTGATCTGGGACGTGGTCGACGATGCAGAATTGCTGCCGGCGGTGACCGCGCTGGCGCGCCGTCTGGCGGCGGGGCCCGGCGTGGCCATCGCCAGGATCAAGCGCAGCATCCATGCGGCGGCCGACAACGAACTGGCTGAACAACTAGGCATCGAGCGCGATCTGCAACGCGATTGCGGACGGTCGCAGGATTTCATCGAGGG
>DATMTG010000223.1:0-9547 GCA_035565075.1 Stenotrophobium sp. | reverse complement strand
ATAATTTCGGGCTTACGTATGCTTTGCGTCCGATTCCGGACGTCATCATGCCGATCCACCTGCTCAGCGATACCCTCATCAACCAGATCAAGGCCGGCGAAGTGGTCGAGCGGCCCGCGGCCGTGGTCAAGGAACTGGTGGAAAACAGTCTCGACGCCGGTGCCGGCCGGATCGAGATCGAGATCGAGCAGGGCGGACTCGGGTTGATCCGCATCCGCGACGACGGCGTGGGCATTGCGCGCGACGAACTGGCGCTGGCGCTGGAGCGTCACGCCACCAGCAAGATCGCCAGCCTCGATGACCTGGAGCGAGTGGGCAGCCTGGGTTTCCGCGGCGAGGCGCTGCCGAGCATCCTGTCGGTCTCGCGGCTCGTGCTCGGCTCTCGCACCGCAGGCGATGCGCACGGCTGGCAGCTGTCGGCAAGCGTCCATGCGGGCGGCGCATCTCCACAACCGGCTGCGCAGGCCGCGGGGACCACTGTCGAGGTGCGCGACCTGTTCTTCAACACGCCGGGACGGCGCAAGTTCATGAAGGCCGAGGCTACCGAATTCCGCCAGATCCGCCAGGTCGTGAACCGCATCGCGCTGTCGCGCTTTGCCACCGGGTTCAGCCTGCGGCATCAGCAACGCCGCGTGCTGGATGTCGCTGCAGCGCTCACCGATGCCGCACGCGAGGCGCGCGTCGCCGAAATCTGCGGCGATGAATTCGTGAAAAACTCGATCCGGCTCGACGAGCAGCGCATGGGCATGAACCTGCAGGGCTGGGTCGGGTTGCCCGGCTTTGCGCGCAACCAGGCCGACATGCAGTTCCTCTACGTCAACGGCCGCCCCGTGCGCGACAAGCTGTTGAGCCACGCGCTGCGCCGCGCGTTCGCGGACGTCATGCATTCCAGCCATTACCCGGCGTTCGTCCTGTACCTGGAACTGGATCCGCAAGGCGTGGACGTCAACGTGCATCCGCAGAAGACCGAAGTGCGTTTCCGCGAATCGGCACGTGTCCATGATTTTCTGTTTGGCGCGGTTCATCAACTGCTGCGTCGGATTCGTCCGGAGCCGGAGCAACATCATCAGGCCCGTCTGGCGGTTGCCGAAGATGCGGCGGTTCGGCAGCAGCCTCTGCGCTATGCAAGTCTGCCGGCCGCTGCGGCGGTGCCGGTGAACGAGCCTGACGTGCAGCTTGAAAACACTTGGGCGGGATTCGGCAGGCCGCAGGCCCGTGCAGCGGAGGATTCTGCGCCGCCGGAATATTCGTTGGGTCATGCCATCGCCCAACTGCACGGCATCTACATCCTCGCCCAGAATGCCGCCGGATTGATCGTGGTCGACGCGCACGCCGCGCATGAACGCATCCTCTACGAGCGCTTCAAGCGCCAGCTGGAACAGGGCGGAATCCCGGCCCAGGCACTGCTGATTCCCGAGCAGGTGTCGCTGCATGATGACGAGGCCGACAGGCTGGAGGCGCGTTCCGGCGAACTCAGAGGCATGGGACTCGAACTGGATCGCAGCGGGCCCGCCGCCGTGACCGTGCGCGCGGTGCCGCCGCTGCTGGCGCGGAGCGATATCGCGGCATTCATTCGCGGGCTGGTGGACGACAAGGCCGGGGCGCAGGTCGAAATCCATCTGGGCGAAGTCCTCGATGCCCAGCACCGCATCATGGCCGATATGGCCTGCAAGGCGGCCATCAAGGCACACCGGCACCTGACCCTGGCCGAGATGGATGCGCTGCTCCGCGACATGGAGCAGACTGAGCTCTCCGGCCAGTGCAATCACGGTCGCCCGACCTGGGTGCAGATCGGCATGAACGAACTGGACCGGCTGTTTCTGCGTGGCCGCTGAAATGTTGTATGGCGAGCGCTGCTTGCCAGCATCAAGGCGCGTCCGGCCAGGGGCAGCCGGGCAGCGGGCTGTTCTGGCAGTGGAGTTGCGCCATGGATGGCACCGATGAGCCGAGGCGAACAATCGGAGCTGCCTGTCATCCTGCTGATGGGACCTACCGCATCGGGCAAGACCCAATTGTCGCTGGATCTGTGCGAACGCCTGCCGGCCGAGATCATCAGCGTCGATTCGGCGCAGGTCTACCGCGGCATGGATATCGGCACCGCCAAGCCCGATCGTGAAACACGCGCCCGCGTTCCGCATCACCTGATCGATATCCTCGACCCGGCTGAACCCTATTCGGCCGCGCGGTTTGCCTGCGACGCCCTGCGGCTGATTGCCGGGATCCGCGGACGCGGACATGTGCCGCTGCTGGTAGGGGGCACGATGCTGTATTTCCGAGCGCTGAGTGCGGGACTGCACGCGCTGCCATCGGCCTCGCCGGAGGTGCGTGCGCGGCTGGAGCGGGAAGCGGCGACACTGGGCAGCGCAGCGCTGCACGCGCGTCTGCGACAACTGGATGCCGCCTCGGCGGCGCGCCTGCATCCAAACGATCTGCAGCGGGTGCAACGCGCGCTGGAAATCATCGAATGCACCGGCATGACGCCCACCGAGTTCTATGCGCGGCCGCTCGATGGCGGGCTCGATCAGCCGGTCGTCAAGATCGGCATGCAACCGCCGCAGCGTGCGGAACTGCACGCCCGCATCGAGCGGCGTCTGCTGCAGATGATGCAGGACGGATTTTTTGAGGAAGTGGAGGCCCTGCATCGCCGTGGCGATCTGCATCCGGCGCTGCCTTCGATACGTGCGGTCGGTTACCGGCAGCTATGGGCCAGCCTTGACGGCGAGTGCAGTCGTGAAGAGGCGGTGCAGCGCTGCCTCGCTGCGACACGCCAGTTTGCAAAGCGGCAGTTGACCTGGTTGCGCAGGGAACCGGATGTCCACTGGCTTGATTCCACCGCCGCAAATTTGACCGGGCAGGCCATGAATCTGCTTAAATGACAGTCGACCGGACGTCCTGTTAGACTTTTCGGGTCATAAAAAGCAGGCGGCGCGAGTCCGCGACACATTACAAAGGACAATCAAAATGTCAAAAGGCCATACCTTGCAAGAGCCCTTTCTCAATGCACTGCGCAAAGAACGCATCCCCGTTTCGATCTACCTCGTGAACGGAATCAAGCTGCAGGGGCAGATCGAGTCATTTGATTCGTTTGTGGTGCTGCTCAAGAACAGCGTCAGCCAGATGGTCTACAAGCACGCCATCTCGACCGTGGTCCCGGCACGCGCCGTGCGTGTCTACGATGCCGACAGCGATGCGCATCACGCCGATGCTCCCTCTGATGAAAGTCATGCCGAGGCATCCTCTGACGCAAGTTGAAATCCTGTTGAGCGGGACGGTCCGGTCGTTGCCGGCCAGCATGTGCATCACCGGACTGCCCGATGTTTGAGCGGCCGCAGAAAGGGCAAAAAACCGTACTCGTGCACCTGGAGTTTCCGGGTGCCGATTTCCAGAGCGATGGACGCGAGTTCGAGGAACTGGCGCGCTCGGCAGGCGCCGAGGTGCTGGCCGTGGTCGGCGGAACCCGCCAGCGGCCTGACGCCGGTCTTTTCGCCGGCAGCGGCAAGGTAGAGGAAATCGCGGGAATCGTTGCCGCCACCGGTGCCGAACTGGTGATCTTCAACCACGATCTCTCGCCCAGCCAGGAACGCAATCTCGAAAAAGCCATCAAGTGCCGGGTGCTGAACCGCGCCGGCCTGATCCTGGATATTTTCGCGCAACGGGCCCGATCCCACGAAGGCAAGCTGCAGGTCGAGCTGGCGCAGTTGCAGCACCTGTCGACGCGACTGGTGCGCGGCTGGACCCATCTGGAGCGCCAGCGCGGCGGCGGTATCGGCCTGCGCGGACCCGGCGAGACGCAGCTGGAAATGGATCGCCGACTGATCCGTGAACGCATCGCCACGCTCAAGCGCCACCTGGAAACGGTGCGCTCGCGCCGCGCGCAGAACCGGCAGGCGCGCGACCGCTCCAATATCCCGACAATTTCGCTGGTGGGCTACACCAATGCCGGAAAATCGACGCTGTTCAACGCCCTGACCGGCAACCAGATCTACGCATCGAGCCAGTTGTTTGCGACGCTGGATACCACGGTGCGCAAACTGGCATTGCCGGACAGCGAGCCCGCGCTGCTGGCGGACACGGTCGGCTTCGTGCGCGATCTGCCCCACGACCTGGTCGCTGCATTCCGCGCAACGCTGGAAGAGGCGCGGGTCGCGGACCTGCTGCTGCACGTGGTCGATGCGGCGGATCCGGAAAGAACCACACGCATCGGACAGGTCGCGACGGTGCTGGCCGAAATCGAGGCGGACGCGGTGCCCTGCATTGAGGTCTTCAACAAGATCGATCTGCGCGCCGACGCCGAGCCCGGGATCGAGCGCGACGCCGACGGCCGCGCCATCCGCGTGTGGGTTTCGGCGCGGCAGGGTCTTGGACTGGATCTGTTGCGGCAGGCGATCGCCGAGCGCGTGCGTCCGGCGAATGACGAACTCGAGCTGGATTTGCCGCCGACGGCCGCGCGCTTGCGGGCGCAGCTGTTTGCGCATCGCGCGGTCCGCAGCGAGCAGACCGATGAGGCCGGCAATTTTCATCTCAGGGTTACAATGCCCTACGAACGCCTGCGTGGCCTGTGCATGGCCGCCGGCGTGAATCCGCCCCGTATCCCCCGCATCATTGAGGAATGGGAGTTATCCCCCTAAAATCGCGGTCTGATGTGACACATGCGATGCCGGGCAGGCTCGCCTCGGCGGATACGGGTTCGGCATGGCCTGTTTTCCGGGCGCTACAGAGTGGAACGAATTGGCCTCAAAACAGTACACCGGCATGTCGACGCATAATCAGTGGAGCATGAATAATGGCTTGGAATGAGCCCGGCCCGGGCCGTGATCCCTGGAATCAGGGCCCCAAGAAAGGCACGGGTTCGCCCGATCTGGAAGAAATGCTCAAGCGCCTGAAGGCGCGTCTGGGCGGCTCCGGCGGCAAGACCCCGGGCAGCCAGATATCCGGCGGTGTCTGGGGTTTGCTGATCGCGCTGCTGGCGGTGCTCTGGATCGCATCGGGATTCTACGTGGTCGATGAGCAGGAACGCGGCGTCGTGCTGCGGTTCGGTCGCTACGTGGCAACCACCCAGCCGGGACTGCGCTGGCACCTGCCGTGGCCGGTCGAAGACGACGAGGTCGTCAATGTCACCGGCGTGCGTTCGATCAAGGACGAGGCGGTGATGCTGACCAAGGACGAGAACATCGTCGACGTGGATCTGTCGGTGCAATACCGCGTGTCCTCGGCCGAGGATTACCTGTTCAACGTCGACGACCCGGATGCGACATTGCGACAGGCGACCAAGTCGGCGGTGCGCGAAGTGGTGGGACAGAGCGACATGGACTACATCCTGACCGATGGTCGCGAGGAAGTCGGCAACCGCACCAAGCAACTGTTGCAGGATCGCCTCGACGCCTACAAGACCGGTCTTGTGGTCACCGAGGTCAACATGCAGCAGGCACAGCCGCCGGAGCCGGTGCAGGCGGCCTTTGCCGATGCCATCAAGGCGCGCGAAGACCAGCAGCGGCTCAAGAGCGAGGCCGAGGCCTACGCCAACGATCGTCTGCCCAAGGCCCGCGGAGCGGCTGCGCGGCAGATGGCCGAGGCCGTCGGTTACCGGGCCAAGGTCATCGCCCGCGCCCAGGGCGATGCTTCGCGTTTCCTGCAACTCGATGCGGAGTATCGCAAGGCGCCCAGGGTGACGCGTGAACGCCTGTATCTGGACAGCATCGGCAGCGTGCTTTCAAACAGCAGCAAGGTCCTGGTCGATGTCGACAAGGGCAGTCCGATGATTTATCTGCCGCTGGATCAGATCATGAAGAATCAGCCGAAGATGCCTGCGCTGGCCACTCCGCCCGATACCGCTGCATCCGGCAGTACGTCCGGCGGCAGCAACAGTGGCGCCACCAGTCCGGGCTCATCGGATTCTGGCGATGCCCTGCGCTCGCGCGAGCGGGGACGCCCATGAGCAAGAATCCTGTTCTCTGGCTGGTCGTGCTGGCGGCGCTGCTGCTCACCGCATACAGCAGCGTCTTTACCGTCGACCAGCGCGATCGCGCCGCACTGTTCCAGCTGGGCGAAATCAAGGGCACCGATTTCGGACCGGGATTGCACTTCAAGATTCCGTTCCTGCAATCGGTCGACTTCTACGACGGCCGCGTGCTGACTCTGGACAGCCAGGTCGAGAATTTCCTGACCGCCGAGAAGAAGAACGTCGAGGTCGATTACTACGTCAAGTGGCGTATCGCCAATACCACGACCTATTACCGCGCCACCGGCGGGCAGCAACTGGTTGCGATGGATCGTTTGTCCAGCATCGTCAATCGCAACCTGCGTGACCAGTTCGGCTCGATGACGATCCAGCAGGCGGTGGCCGGCGAGCGCAACTCGTTGACGACCGCGCTGGAGAAGGCGACCGCCGACAAGGTCAAGGACCTCGGCATACAAATCGTCGATGTCCGCGTCAAGCGCATCGATCTGCCCAAGGAAGTCAGCGCATCGGTCTACGACCGCATGCGCGCCGAACGCACGCGCGTCGCATCCGACCTGCGTGCGCGTGGCGGCGAAGCGGCCGAAAAAATCCGCGCCGACGCCGACCAGGCGGCCGAGGTGACGCTGGCAGATGCCTATCGCGATGCGGAGAAGATCCGCGGCGAGGGCGATGCCAAGGCGGCGGATATCTACGCCAAGGCTTACGGACAGGACCCTGCGTTCTACAGTTTTTATCGCAGCCTGAGCGTTTACCGCGACGCTTTCAGCAGCAAGCAGGACGTGCTGGTGCTGGAACCCAAAGGCGAACTGTTCCGCTATTTCAAGGGCGACGGCGCCGGGAAATAGCATTGGACTGGCATGAACTGGCCCGCGCATTGGCGCTGGTGATGGTGATCGAAGGTCTGGCGCCGTTTGCTGCTCCGGCGCGCTGGCGCATGATGCTGTTGAATGTCGCAGGCTTCGAAAGCCGGACCCTGCGTGCGATCGGCCTGCTCAGCATGCTGGCCGGAATTGTCCTACTACAGTCGTTGAGCTGAACATGTCGATTGAACGCTGGATGTTGCCCGATGGCATGGAAGAAGCCCTGCCGCCATTCTCGTGGCAGCTGGAAGACCTGCGGCGCAAGCTGCTGGACTACTACAGGGCGGCAAAATACGAACTGATCCAGCCGCCGTTTCTCGAGCATCTCGAGTCGCTGCTGTCCGGTGGCGCACAAGACCTCGAGCAGCAGACCTTCAAGCTCACCGATCCCGCCAGCGGCCGGCTGCTGGGCCTGCGTTCGGACATGACGCCGCAGGCCGCACGCATCGCCGCGCGACGCTATGCCGATGTGCCCGTTGTACGGCTGTGCTATCTCGGAACCGTGTTGCGGACCCGGCCGGATCGGCTGGGCGGTCCGCGTTCGCCGCGCCAGGTCGGCTGCGAAATTTTTGGCGAGGCCGGCATTGCGGCGGATATCGAGATCCTGCGTGTCATGCTCAAGACCCTGACGCTTGCCGGCGTCGGCGATGTGCACCTCGATCTCGGCCACGTCGGGATTTATCGCGCCATCGTCAAGCGCCTGAAGATCGACCAGGACAGCGAATCCGCCCTGTTCAGCATTCTCCAGCGCAAATCGTTGCCCGACCTGCATGATTTCGCGGCGGCCTGCCGCATGCCCAGACGCACGCTGCAATCGCTGACGCAGCTGATGGACTTGCACGGCGATCCTGGCGTGCTTCGGTCCGCGCGGAAGGTGCTCGCCGATGGCGGCGACGAGGTTGCAAACGCATTGGCGACTCTGGACCGGATCGTCGCGGCCTTGCAGACGGAATTTCCCGGCCTGCCGCTGCACGTCGACCTGGCGGAATTGCGCGGTTACCGCTATGAAACCGGCATGGTGTTCGCCGCGTTTGTTCCGGATCATGGACGCGATCTGGCGCGTGGCGGCCGCTATGACGGCATCGGTCGCGAATTCGGTGTCGCGCGTCCGGCGACGGGTTTTTCGGCGGACATCAATGAATTGCTGAGGCTGGCCAGGCCGACGCAAACGACGCGTAGTGCAACCGCAAAACCACGCGGAAAATAATGCTTTCCGGATCGGGGGCGGAAACCGCCAGACCGGTCATTCAACGAGAATCTCATGGGTAAATCAGTCGTAGTCATCGGGGCGCAGTGGGGCGATGAAGGCAAGGGCAAGGTCGTCGATCTGCTGACCGACCGTGTGCAGGCCGTGGTGCGCTTCCAGGGCGGGCACAATGCTGGCCATACGCTGGTCATCAAGGGGCAGAAGATCGCTCTCAACCTGATTCCCTCGGGCATCATGCGCGAAGGAGTGGCCTGCCTGATCGGCAACGGCGTGGTGGTCTCGCTGCCGGACCTGATCAAGGAGATCGCCAAGGTCGAAGCGGCCGGCATGTCGGTGCGCGACCGCCTGCGCCTGTCCGAGGCGGCACCACTGGTATTGCCGGTGCATGCACAGCTCGACAAGGCGCGTGAACTCGCACGCGGCATCGCCAAGATCGGCACGACCGGCAAGGGCATCGGTCCGGCGTACGAGGACAAGGTCGCAAGACGCGCGATCCGTGTTGGCGACCTGTTCCATCGCGAGCGGCTCGCCGCGAAGCTGGGCGAGCTGCTCGCTTACCACAACTTCGTCCTCCAGCATTACTACAAGGAACCGCCGGTCGACTTCCAGCAGACGCTGGACGAACTGCTGGGCTATGCCGAGGTCGTGCGGCCGATGGTGGCCGATGTCACCGAGTTGCTCCGACAGCATCTGAAGCGTCATGACAATGTCCTGTTCGAGGGTGCCCAGGGCGCGCTGCTGGATATCGATCACGGCACCTATCCCTATGTCACCTCCAGCAACACCACGGCGGGCGGTGCGGCCACCGGCACCGGCGTCGGGCCGCGCAATCTCGATTACGTTCTGGGCATCGTCAAGGCTTATGCCACGCGCGTCGGCGGTGGGCCGTTCCCGACCGAGCAGGATAACGATACCGGGCAGCACATCCGCGACCGTGGCGACGAGTACGGCACCGTAACGCGTCGTCCGCGACGCTGCGGCTGGTTCGATGCGGTGGCGGCGCGACGCTCGATCTTCAACAACAGCGTCAGCGGTCTGTGCGTGACCAAGCTGGATGTGCTCGATCAGCTCGAAACCCTGCGCATCTGCACCGGCTACCGCGTCAACGGCCAGCCGGTCGAGGTGCCGCCGATCGGCGCCGAGGGCTTCGAGGCGGTCGAGGCGGTCTACGAGGACCTGCCAGGCTGGATGTCGTCCACGGTCGGCATCAGCGACTACAGCAAGTTGCCGGAAAATGCGCGTCGCTACCTCAAGCGCATGGAAGAAGTGACCGAAACCGAGGTCGCCATCATCTCCACCGGTCCGGACCGCGTGCACACCATCGTGCTGAGAAACCCGTTTGATTGAGCGGATGGGTCTGGCAGGGGAAGATCGCCGCAGGTGCGACACGGGCGTGCGGCGCACTCTCGAAGCGAAAGTGTGGGAAACTTGTCGCACGGGGCCAAACAAAAAAGCCCGGCACTGCCGGGCTGTTTTGTTTGGTGCCGAGAAGAGGACTCGAACCTCCACGGTGTTACCCGC
>DATMTG010000222.1:0-3720 GCA_035565075.1 Stenotrophobium sp. | reverse complement strand
CCTGGCTTAGCGCAAGGCGAGGCTGTCGCCGTCGACGCGCACCTTCGAGCCGACCGACAGGCCGCTGGCGTCTTTCACGGTGATGGTGCGTGAGGCGCCGCTCTGGTCCATGCGCACGGTCACATCGTAAACGGTGGTTTCGCGGATGGTTTTCTCGGCTTCATTGCCGGCATAGGCGCCGGCCAGGGCGCCGAGTACGGTCGCCACGTCCTTGCCACGGCCGCCGCCGATCTGGTGACCGACAACGCCGCCCGCCGCCGCGCCGCCCACTGCGCCGATGCCGCTACCCGAGCCTTTCTGTTTCACGGCCTGAATGGCAACGACCGTGCCGCAGTCGTTGCAGACGGCGGCGGCCGCAGCCTGCGATTTCTGCGCTTCGTTGGCGCGCCGCTCGGCGGTTGCCGCGCGCTTTTGTGCGGCGGCGGCTTCCTTCTTGGCGGTATCGGCAGCCTGCTGGGCCGCCTCGGCGGCCTGTTGCGCGGCGGTGACCTGCGCCGCTTGCGCTGCGGCGGCGGCATCCTGTGCGCTGGTGTCCTGCGATTTCTGGCAGGCGGTCAAGGCGGTGCCCAGCATCAGGGCGAGTGCGAGATTGCGAATCTTCATGTCAGAACTCCGATGGTTGAAAAATCCTGTGCCGAGGGGACGGCGATGCCTGTATCCGGCTGGAACTAAAGCAGGTGACGGCATAACAATAACCCGATAAAGACAGCTCCGGTATAGAGCAAGTTAACCCCGAACGCGCTGAATACGCGCTGAATGATGTTGCGGTTATGGCTGTTGCGGTAGGCCTGCAGCGCCGCCACGCACAGAATCATCTCAGGGATGATCGGGTACACCGCCGTCCCGGCGATCATGAACACGTTGCTGGCGTGCCACAGGGCCAGCGGCCGCGCCGCCCATTCCCAGAACGCGAACAGCAGCAGCGACAGCACCGCGGTATTGAAATAGCGCCGGCGCGTGGTATCGCAGATCAGCAGGATCGGGAACAGCAGCATGATCCACAGGCCCATGAAGTAGACCGGCACCGCACCGCCGATACGGTACTGCCCGTGATCCGGGAAACTCAGGGCGTGTCCGATGTCGACCAGCGCCCAGTCCGGGAACACCTGGGCGCAGGACAATGGAATCAGGAAAAACCACAGCGACAGCCATTCGGCGTGGCCGCGGGCCACGGCATATAGCGGCAGCAGGATGTTGTAGGCCAGCGCCAGCGCCGTCAGCGCCTGGCCGTAGCGTTCGCCGTGGACCGTGAACAGCAGCGCCAGTGCGATGGCCAGGAACAATCCGTGAAACCACAGGGCCTCGCGTAAGGCTGACTTCATGCGGGCGGTACTCCTGTCGCGCTGCGTGGCGGCTACGCCGGGGTGCTCGCAGCGCCGCGGATGTGAATGGCGCAGCGACCCGATTATACAGGGTCTGACCCTGCAATCAGGCGGTGAGCGAAGACAACCTGGCGCTGGTCAGCGACAGGCGGTAAATCAATGTTTCGGCAAACACCTTGTAGAACCGCAGCTGGCACTCGCGCGAGACTTTTTCCATCAGCGTGGCATTGACCTTGAGCGCCATCACCTGTGTCTCGGCAACGACGCTGGCGCTGCGCCGTGCCGCGCTGAGGAAGCCGATCTCGCCGACGCAGTCGCCCTTTTCCAGCGTGTGCAGCCGCTTGCCGGCCTTGCGCACCTCGGCGCGCCCGACGGCGATGATGTAGAGCGCGTTTTCCAGAGTGCCTTCCTCGATGAGGGTCTGGCCGGCGGCGTAGGTGTTCATGCTGCTGGCATCGAGGATCTCGCCGATCTCCTCGTCCGTGAAGCCATTGAAGAAATGCAGGCGCGTGAGCCAGTTGTGCGCGTCGCGCCGCCCACCCTGGCGGGCGCTGGCGGCGATCTGGTCGTGCAGGCGGCCGAGCGCCACGGCCAGTTCATGGCCGCTGGCGTAGCGCTGCGCCGGGTCCTTGAGCAGCAGGCGCTCGACGATCTCGGTGAGGGGCTTGGGGATATCCTTGCGCAATGTGTCCGCGCGCGGCGCGGGAATGTTGCGAATCTGGTGGAACAGCGACGGCAGCCCGCCTTCGGCGGTGAACGGCGGCCTGCCCGTGAGCATCTGGAACAGCACGGCGCCGAGCGCATACAGATCGCTGGTCGGGCCCAGTTCGATCTTGCGGACCTGCTCCGGCGACATGTACAGCGGCGAGCCCATGACCACCGAGGTCGTTTCCGGCGCCTGCCCGGTGTTGATCTGGGCGATGGAAAAATCCATCAGTTTGGGCACGCCGTCGCGTGTGAGCATGATATTGCTGGGCTTGATGTCACGATGCAGCACGCCCTTGGCATGCGCGTAGTCCAGGGCCTTGGCGCACTTGTAGCCGATGTCCAGCACCTGCTCGATGGTGACCGGCGTTTCGCGCGGCATGCACAGCGGCTGCAGGGTGTCGCCATCGATGAATTCCATGACGATGTAATTCAGGTTCTGCTCGACGCCGGCATCGTAGGTCGAGACGATGTGCGGGTGTTGCAGCATGCCGGCGGCGCGGGCTTCGGTGAAGAACGCCAGTTCGTGCTCGTCGCCGGGCGTGGCCGACGCATCGGGTGCGCGC
Organism: Stenotrophobium sp.; assembly: GCA_035565075.1. GTDB lineage: Bacteria > Pseudomonadota > Gammaproteobacteria > Nevskiales > Nevskiaceae > Stenotrophobium. The sequence continues at coordinate 1,127 of DATMTG010000222.1, read as the reverse complement.
AGCGCGGCCTTTATCGCGACATCGCGTTTGACGAAGGGATCGTGGCCCTTGTAGACCACGCCGCACGAGCCGCGGCCGATCTCCGCCTGGACCTGGTATTTGCCGACCCTGGCCGGAACCGTTTCGGGCAGGCTGCCGAGGGGCAGGATCTGAGGGGTCATGCGAGCGCCTCGCGCGGGCGGGACGCGGCGCTGCCGCGGTCGAGGAAGGCGAAGAACGCTTCCAAGGTCCGCTGCGGCGCCTCGACCTGCGGGTAGTGGCCGATGCCGTCCAGTGAAACGACGTCGGGCTGCGGCACCAGTTCGCGGTAGCGCGCCACCATGTGCGCGCCGGATACCGGGTCTTCGGGGCCGTTGATCAGGCGGATCGGCACCGGTGTGCGGATCAGTGCGCCGACCCAGCGTTCGCGGTGCCAACGCCGCTCGTCGACGTAGCGGATCAGCCGGTGCATCACGCGTGCGCCGTTGTTGTACTGGATCAACTGCCAGAAGTCGTCGATCTCCCGCATGCCGGGTTTCGTCGCGGGGCCGAACACGAGGCTGAAACTCTTGCGGAAGCGGCTGCGGGTCATCAGCCGCGTGGCCACGCTGCCCAGTGGCGAGCGCAGGATTTTTTGCATGACGGTGATGCGATGCGTTTCGGGAAACAGCCCGCCGTTGAGCAGGGTCACCGACTCGATCTGAAATGCGGGCGTTGCGTTTTCCAGTTGCCGCGCCAGCAGCTCCTGGGTGACGCTGACGCCGTAATCGTGCGCCAGGATATGCACGCGACGGATGCCCGCGTGTGCCAGCAAAGCGACGTGCAAGTCGGCTTGCTCCATCAACGAATAATTGTGCCGCGATGGTTTCGCAGAAAAACCAAAGCCCAGCATGTCGGGGGCAATGACGCGCGCAAAGCGCTGGCACAGCGCCGGCCAGATCGGCGTCCAGTCCCACGACGCGGTCGGAAAGCCGTGGATGCACAGCAGGGCGCTGTCGCCGGAGCCCTCGTCACGAAAGAAGATGTCGTGGTCGCGCCAGTCGAAGCGGCGTCCGCCCTGCTGCCATTGCGTCGGTGTCATGTGCGCAGGATAGCGCGTCCGCTGGGCGCGAGAGGGTGCGGCCGGTCACGAAATCCGCCACCCGCTG